>JBEVIU010000001.1:0-7238 GCA_040510575.1 Acidimicrobiia bacterium
TTCCCGGCCGCCATCGGGCATTCCTCGACCTGGTAGTCGATGCCGCGCAGCACGCAGTACGCGGCCATCTCGCGCTCGCTCAGGCGCACCAGCGGCTTCACCTTCCGGGCGAACCCGGGCGCCGCGGGCAGCACCGGATGCTGACGGCCGAGGTAGCCCGTCTCCCACCGCAACACGTTGCCGAGCAGCACGGCTGCTTCGTCGTCGAGGTTGTGGCCCGTGGCGACCACGTCGTACTCGCCCTCGAGGGCGGCGCGGTTGAACAGGTGACGTTTCGAGAGGCCGCACGCGCCGCAGGGTGCGCGTCGAGTGGCGGCCGCGGCCCCAGGAACGTCGAAGCCGTAGTCGTCGGCGAGGTCGACCTCGTGCAACGTGAGACCGTGTTCTTCGACGAACGCGTGCACGTAGGTGCCCGACTCGTCGGAGTACTCGCCGATGCCGAGCCCGAGGTAGAGGCCGTCGGCCTGGTAGCCGAGGCGTAGCAGCAGGTCCCACAGCGCGAGGGAGTCCTTGCCGCCGGACACCGCCACCAGCACCCGCTCGTCGGGGCCGATCATCCGGTGCGACGAGATCGCGCGGCGGACCTGCTCCTCGCAGTGGTGCAGGAAGTGATCGCGGCAGAACGCCGCGTTGTGACGACGGATGTCGATCACCGCAGGGCCGCGGCACGTGCGGCACTTCATCGCGCCCCGCCCGAGATGACCGGCCTGATCTCGACCGCGGCGCTGTCGTCGAGTCGCGCGTCGCGCGTGACGAGCTCGTCGCCCACGATCACGAGAACCGATTCGGGATTGAGCTCGAGGCGCGCCAGCAACGCGTGGACCGTGATCGGCCCGGCAACATCGATCTCTCGCCGCGGGTTCCGCAGCAGCACCTTCACAGGGAGCAGGCTACGCGCGGCCTTTGCGCTTCCCGGTCTCGCGGATTTCGAGCGCTTCGCCCGGCTTGAGCTTGATGCGAAAGGTCTCTTCCGTGCGCCCGACGTAGGTGTGCAGGATCCGGACTCCCGACGCGGCCGCGCCTGCATACAGCCAGCCGCGCGAGGTGCTCCGCATCCCGCGGCGCAGCGCGTACGTCGCGAATCGCGACACGTATCGGGCGACGTAGCCCCGCCGGAGCACGCGGACGGCCGACGCCGACGCGGCGGCGGCGACGAGGACATCGGTCTTGCGGCTCCGGGCCATCAGATGCGCCGGATCTCGACGATGGTGCTCTTCTTGCGCCCGCGGCGTCGTCCGAGCACGAACGCGACGACGAGCAGTGCCACACCCGCCGCGATGAGGCCCGTGCGTTGCGCGGTCTCCGGGACGTCGGGCGTGGCGTCTTCCGCTGTGCCGCGGATCTGCCGCAGCTTGGCTTCGATGTCGCTGCGGCTGACCGACCCTCCGGTGGCGGGACGAGTCGACGGGGTGCTCATGCCGTGCCCTTCTCTGCGTTGCGGGCGGTGCGGAGCAGCCAGACCACTGCGCCGCCGAGCGCGAGCGCGAACACCATGATGAGGTACGGGACCCATGACCAGTTCCCGGTGAAGGTCTCGCCCGTCTCGTCCTGCAGCGCGCGCAGGCCCGACATGGCGAGGAACACCACGCCGAAGCCCAGGAACAGCGAACCGGCGAGGCCGAACCCCACCCAGCGACCCAGCGACTTCAGCGGGGCGATGGTCTCCTGCTTGACGTAGGTGACGACGAGTTCGCGGAGCTCGGTGACCAATTGTGGGATCGGCACGCTGCGTCCGTCGCGCGCGCCACCCCCGCCGGGCGTCGGGCCCGGTGTCGCGGGTCGGGACGGCGGTGGTGCCGCGCCCACAGGGGGGTCAGTGTCCATCAAGGCTCCTCGGTCGGGACCGGATTGTCGTCGGTGGATCGGTGCAGTGCAAGGATTTGGCGCAAAGGTCGTGTCGCCATGCCGTCACAGCGGCGCAGGGACCAGCTCGTCGGCGGAGGGTGCGCTGGGGAACGTGGCGAGGACCGCGGCGAGGTCGCGGCGCAGCGAGTCGGACACTGCTGCTCCATACCCCGTGGCGCCGTTGTCGATGTACGCAAAGCGCACTTGCTGGCTCCCGTCGATCTTGCCGACCAGGCTGGACACGCCGTCGAGGGTCCCCGTCTTCGCGTGCAGCTTGCCCTCGAGCCCCAGTCCGAGGATCTGGTTCACCAGGGTTCCCTTCTCGCCGGCGACGCTCAAGCCGTCCCACAGCGTCGAGAACTCGGGTTGCGACCCGAGGTCGAGGGTCGCGAGGAGCGTCCGGCAGGTCGTCCGGTTGCCCCGGTGCAGTCCGGACGCGTCAAGCAGTTGCAGGCCGTCGACCGGGACACCGAGGCGTTGCAACGACGCGACGATCGCGGCGAGGCCCGCGGCCGTGGTGCCGGGGGCGTTGGCGTGGACGGCGAGCTCCTTGGCCAGCACCTCGGCGGTGAGGTCGCCGCTGTTCGTGAGCATCCCTCCGACCACGTCGCGCAGCGGAGGCGACGTGACGCTCGCGATCTCGACTGCGTCGGCCGGTGCCGCGCCGCGCGTCGGCGGCCCGACCTGCACGCCGCGTTCGGTGAGGAGGGCGGTGAGGCGGGCGGCCGCCTCGATGGCAGGGTCGTCCGCGGGTCGCCGGGGCGTGAAGCTGCTGTATCCACCGTTGACGACGAGCGCCCCGAGGGAGCCGACGTCGCCGTCGGCGCGGTAGCTCGCCTTCCAGCCGTCGACCTGGCGTTGTGTGTCGTACCGGCTGTCGTCGGCGACGATCCCGCCCGGGATGCGTTGCACTCCTGCCGCGACGATCGAATCGCGCAGGGCTTCGAGGTGCGTGAACACGTCGGTCTTCAGTCGTGGCTGACTCGCGAGGAACGCGACGTAGTCGTCGGTCACCAGGCCTGGGTCTCCACTGCCGACCAAGGTGAGCTGATCGATCACGCCGTTGTCGGGCTTCGCTGGCGCCACGGCTTTCGTGACGTAGGTGAAGTCGGGTCCGAGGTCGTCGAGCGCGGCGGCGGCGACGAAGAGCTTCTGCCCCGACGCGGAGATGAGCGGCACGTCGGCGTTCTGCGAGGCGACGACTCCTCCACCGTTCTCGACCATGAAGCAGACGCCGTCACTCCCCATCTCCGCCGCGAGCGCGCCTTGGAGGCGCTGGGCACCGACGGCGTTGACGATCGGCTGCGGGACCCGTCGAGCGGACCACAGCGGCGTGGCACCGGCTGGTGCCGGCTCGACCCCGGTTGCGGACGGGTCGCCCGTGAACGCGAAGACCAACGCGGCCACGGCGATGATCGCGAGGACAGCTGCGATCCAGCGACGGGCCGGAGTCATGTGGCGCGCCGCGTGCGATGGCGCACGTGGCGCCACGCGTGCTCGAGGGAGCGGACCGCGCGATACGGCGACGACCAGCAGTAGCGGCCGCTGTCGCGCACGCCGAGCGGCCCCGGATTCTCGGGATCCGTCACTGCGAGCTCCGTTGCACAGAGGATCGGCTTGCCGGTTGCATCGGACACCTCGGCTGCCACCGCTGCGTAGCGCGCGTCCTGGCGCTCGTGGAACGACGCGATGCGGGCGAGGCCTTCGTCGCCGGCGAACGGGCCCGCGCGCATGGTGCGCGCGATGTTGGACTGCACGCCCAGGCCCAGGAACACCACCGCGTCGACGGCTGCGTGTCGGGCCACCAGCTCGAGGACTTCGGGGATGGTGTCGCGCGTCTCCCCCGCCGCGAGGTCGACGGGGTTGGCCCGGCTCCAGCGGGGCGGGAGCTTGGTGTCGATCGCGTCGCGCAGGTCGTCGGGAAGGTCGACGAGGTGCAGCTCCGAGCGCGTGATCGCGTCCGCGGTCAGCACACCCCATCCGCCCGCGGTGGTGATCACGACCGTGTTCGGACCGCTCGGAAGGGGCTGGGTCGCGAAGAACGCCGCCGCTTCGTACGCCTCCTCGACGGTGTCGGCGAGCGTGACACCGGCTTGCCGGCATGCGCCGCGGAACACGCGGTCGTCGGTGGCGAGCGCGCCCGTGTGCGAGGCGGCGGCCCGACTCCCCTGTTCGGTGGTGCCGCCCTTCACGAGTACGAGCGGTTGGCGCGCCGCGATTGCCCGCAGGCGGCCGAACAGTGCCCGACCGTCATCGATGCCCTCCAGGTAGGCGAGGCCGACCGCAGTCTCGGGATCGTCGGCGAAGTAGTCGAGGTAGTCGACGACGCCGACCGCGGCCGCGTTGCCGGCCGACACGGCACGACTCACGCCGACGCCGGAGTGACAGGCGAGGTTCCCGATGCTCGACACGATGTTGCCCGACTGGCTCGCTACTCCGATGTGACCGCGCGGCGGATAGGGAGCGACCATCTGCGCGCAGAGCGCGGCGGGCGTCGACACCAGCCCCTGCCCGTTGGGTCCCGCCACGAGGATCTCGAGCTCCTCGCCCAGTGCGACGAGCTGGGCCTCGGCCGCGCGTCCGGCGTCGCCGATCTCGCCGTATCCGGCGCTCATCACGAACGCCGCGCGGACGCCCTTGGCGGCGCAGGCGCGCAACACCTCGGCGTTGGCGCCAGCGGGGGTGCACATCAGCACGAGGTCGGCCTCGCCGGCGGGGACGTCGTCGATCGACGCCACGGGAACCAGTCCGAACAACGACTCGCCCCGCGTTGCCGCCTGGGGGTTGGTCGCGAACACGGCCCCTGCGTAGCCGTGCGCGAGCACGTTGTGGAGCACCACGGCGCCGAACTTGCCCGGGTGTGACGACGCGCCCGCGACGATCACGCCGCGCGGATCGAACAGCGCGTCGAATCCTTCCCGGCGAAGCCGATCGCCGGTCACGCGGTCACCTCCGACGCCGTCGTTTCCACGAGGGCATCGACCGCGATCGGCCTGCCGCCGACGATCACGAGCGGGTTGAGATCGACCGAGACGACGTCGGGTTCGGACCCCGCGAGGGCCGACAACGCGAGCAGCACATCGGCAACGGCGCTGCGGTCCACGGCCGGCTCGCCGCGCACCGGGCCCAGGAGTGCCTGATGTGTGAGTTCGTCGAGCATGTCGTCGGCATCGGCGCGCGTGATCGGCACGAGGCGGAACGCGACGTCGCCCAGTGCTTCGGTGAGCACGCCTCCGACACCGATCATCACGCACGGACCGAACTGCGGGTCGACGAGCATGCCGGCCACGAGCTCGCGGGTCCCCGAGAGCATGGGTGCCACCACGAGGTCGACCGGGCCGTCGCCGGGCGTGGCGGCGGCGAGCAGCTCCGACGCAGCGGTGCGGACGGCCTGAGCGCTGGTGAGGCGGAGGCGAACGAGCCCGCGTTCGGTCTTGTGCGCGATCGCATCGCCGTGGAGCTTGACCACGACCGGCCCACCGATCTCCGCCGCGGCGCTGACCGCCTCGTCGGCGTCGGCAACCTGGCGAATGGTGACCACGGGGACGCCGTGCCGCGCGACGAGGCGGACGGAATCGTGTTCGGAGAGGGTGCGCGTGGTGGTGGGCATCCGAAGGGGTTGCCGTGCGAACGCCCCGCGTGGGCGCGGCGATCGTTCGCCACGGGCGGCTCGGTAGCCTACCGCCATGCTTCGGCGATCTCGGGCGCGGCCTCCCGCGCCTCAGGCACCTTGACCCCTGCCTTCGGTGTCGTCGATCTGGCCGTGAGCGTGGTCGTCCCCGCGTTCAACGAAGCCGGGATGCTCGAGCAGTCCGTGAGTGACGTGGTCGACGGGCTCCGCGCCCGCGGCGCCCCGTTCGAGGTCATCGTGGTCGAGAACGGGTCGACCGACGACACCCGGGCGATCGCGACGAAGCTGGCGGCGAACGATCCCGATGTCACCGTGCGCTCCCTCGCGCGCGCCGACTACGGCGAGGCGCTGCGCACCGGGATCCTCTCGTCACGCGGGCGGGTCGTCGTGATCTTCGACACCGACTACTACGACCTCGACTTCCTCGATCGCGCCCTGGCTCGCATGGACGCACCGCCCGCCCCCGCGATCGTGGTCGGCTCGAAGCGGGCGCCGGGGACGCGCGACGACCGTCCGTGGCCCCGGCGTCTCATCACGGCGGGGTTCGCGACGCTGCTTCGCGTCGGGTTCGGCCTCCAGGTGTCCGACACCCACGGCATGAAGGCCCTCGACCGGGCGGCGGTCACCCCCCTGGCGCGCCGGTGTCGGAGTGGGCGCGACCTGTTCGACACCGAGCTCGTCCTGCGTGCCGATCGCGAGGGGCTGACCGTCGTCGAGCTCCCGGTGAACGTGATGGAGCGCCGGCCCTCGCGGACGCCGATCGCCCGGCGCGCGCTGCACACCGTGGTCGGTCTCGTTCGCTTGCGGATCCTGCTCTGGCGCGACCGGTAGCACCGTAGGCTGGCGCAGAATCGTCGGAAGAGAAGGGCAACGCAGATGGGCACGACCGAGATCGAGCAGCGCGGCATCGACGTCATGCGCGGGCTCGCGATGGACGCGGTGCAGAAGGCCGGCAACGGCCATCCCGGCACCGCCATGGCGCTCGCACCGCTCGCGCACGTGCTCTGGACGCGCATCATGAAGTACGACGCGGCGACTCCCGACTGGCCCGACCGCGACCGCTTCGTGCTCTCGAACGGCCACGCGTCGATCTTCCTCTACAACATGCTCTACCTGACCGGCTTCGGTCTCGAGCTCGACGACCTGCGCTCGCTGCGCCAGTGGGGATCGCGCACGCCGGGTCACCCCGAGTACCGCCACACCCCGGGCGTCGAGGTCACCACCGGCCCGCTCGGCCAGGGATTCGCGAACGGCGTCGGCATCGGCCTCGCGGAGGCGAACCTCCGGGAGCGCTTCGGGCCCGACGTGGTCGACCACCACGTCTTCGTGGTGTGCGGTGACGGCTGTCTGGAAGAGGGCGTGAGCCACGAGGCCGCCTCGCTCGCGGGTCACCTCGGGCTCGGTCGCCTCGTCTACGTCTACGACGACAACCACATCACGATCGACGGCCCCACCGAGCTCGCGTACACCGACAACGTGCCGAAGCGCTTCGAGGGCTACGGCTGGCACGTCGTGAACCTCGGCGAGGTCGCCAACGACGTCGACCGCATCGAAGCCGGGATCCGCGAGGGCATGGCCGAGGCCGACCGTCCGAGCATCGTGATCCTGCGCAGTCACATCGGCTACCCGTCGCCGAAGTACACCGACACCGCGTTCGCCCACGGCAATGCACTCGGTGCTGACGACGTGGCGGCCACGAAGGCCGTTCTCGGTCTCCCGCCCGACGACTTCTCGGTACCCGACGACGTGCTCGAGTACTACC
>JBEVIU010000002.1:0-4634 GCA_040510575.1 Acidimicrobiia bacterium
GGCGCGATGTTCCTCGGGCTGTTGATGGCATCCACGATGATCACGATCGGTGGACGCACGACCGACCCGTTCAGCGGCCAGACGTACTTCTACTTTGCGCCGTTGCTGATCCCGGCGGTGATCCTGGGTGTGCCGCTTGTCGACACCGCGTTCTCGTTCCTCCGTCGCGTGTGGAAGCGCCAGCACTTCGCGCAGGCCGACCGTGAACACCTGCACCATCGCCTGATGCGCATGGGGCACGGGCAACGGCGCGCGGTCGCGATCCTCTGGTTGTGGACGGCATTGTTGTCGGCGGCGGTGTTGGTGCCGACGTTCACCAATCGCGGCAACTCGCTCGTGCCGCTCGCGGTCGCCGCGCTCGGCCTCCTGCTCTACATCTACTTCCATCCTGGTGTTCGCACCGCTCGCCAGGAGCAAGCAGAGCAAGCCGCGCAACAAGAGGAGCCCGCCGAGGACGCTGACGACGCCATGAGCGCGGAGGTGGTCGAGCTCGACGAACGGCGGCGCGCGCGCGGCTGAGCGGCGCCGGGGTAGCGACGAGGGCCTCCGACCAACTAGAAACTGGCGTCGCACCGGGCGGGCGACCGGTGCTCCGAGTTGCATCCGTGCGGCCCGTCCGCTAGTTTGCGAAAAGATTCACAAGCTCGGAACGCAACGGCGCGCCCGGGCATTGGAGGGATCACGGGGTGGACCTGAAGAGGCAGACTGCGACTTGGCAGCGCGGCCTCGGCGACGGCTTCTCACTGGCCGTCGAGTTCGTGGCCGCACCCCTGATCTTCGCGTTGCTCGGATTCTGGCTCGACAGCCAGTTCGGCACGTCACCGGTGCTCGCAGTGACGCTCGGCGCGTTGGCGTTCGTAGCGGTGCTCATCCGCACCTACTACGCGTACATGGCCCAGACCGCAGACGACGAGAAGGACAAGCCGTGGACCCGATCCCCGCGGTAGAGCGTCAGGTCGCCCTCGACCTGGCCAAGCGCGCCGCGCTCATCGCTCCGGCGGTGCTCGTCGTCGCGTACCTCTTCGGTGGCGTCGACGGCCTCGCAGGCGCGGCGATCGCGCTCGTGCTCGTCGCGGCCAACTTCGTGGCCGGGGCCTTCAGCCTGCAGTGGGCCGGTCGGCGTGGCCCGAAGGCGCTGGCGGTGGTCGCGGTGGCCGGGTTCCTCGTGCGCATGGCGGTCGTGCTCGGCGTGATCCTGCTCGTGCAGAACACGGTCGACAAGTACTGGCTGCTCGGCGTGCTCGTGATCACGCACGTCGGCTTGTTGATCTGGGAGACCCGGCACCTGAGCATCTCACTCGCGTCGCCCGGCCTCGCCCCCAAGCCCAAGCAACGTTGGGCGAATTTCGACGGGCAATCCACGCCCACGAGAACTCAAATTGCGGAGGAGCTGTGATGGTGCTCGGGCTGGAGTTCCCGCCGGTCTCGCATCTGGTCAATTGGCCCGAGATCTGGTTCAAGGACACGCCGTTCGCGTTCACGAAGGTCACGCTGATCTACGTGCTCGCCGTGCTCATCACGATCACGTTCTTCCTGATCGCGGGGCACAAGGCCAAGCTCGTGCCGTCGGGCGTGCAGAACGTGGCCGAGATGTCGCTCGACTTCGTGCGCGAGAGCGTGATCATGCAGACGATGGGCTCGCAGGGGCTCGGGTGGCTGCCGTTCCTGACCACGATGTTCTTCTTCATCTTCTTCATCAACATCTTCGAAGTCATCCCGATCTTCCAGATGCCGGGCAACGCGCGCATCGCCGTACCCTTGATCCTCGCGATCACGGTGTGGTTCATCTACAACATCGTCGGCATCCGAGCGCAGGGCTTCGGGCACTACCTCAAGAACTCGTGCGTCCCGCCGGGCGTGCCGAAGGCGCTGCTGATCCTCGTGGTGCCGATCGAGTTCGTCTCGACGTTCCTCGTGCGGCCCTTCTCGCTCGCCATCCGACTCTTCGCGAACATGCTCGCCGGCCACTTCATCCTGGTCACGTTCGCGTTGCTCACTGCGTCGCTCTGGTCGGCCACCTACATCGGAGCGATCCTGCCGTTCGGCCTGCTCGTCGCCCTCACGGGCTTCGAGGTGCTGGTCGCCGGCCTCCAGGCGTTCATCTTCGCCATCCTCACCGCCGTGTACATCGGCGGGTCCATGTCACCCGAGCACTAACCCGTCATCCCAGGAGGAATCCCGTGTTTCGCTTTTTCTTGCTGGCCGCCCAGCAGGCCGGTGAGCTCCAGACCGGTCTGAAGGCCGTCGGTCGAGGCATCGTCTACGGCGGCGCTGCCATCGGCCCGGGCATCGGCATCGGCATCGTGGTGGGCAACGCCATCACCGCCATGGCGCGCCAACCCGAGTCGGCCGGCATGGTGCGAACCACCATGTTCCTCGGCATCGCGTTCACCGAAGCGCTCGCGCTCTTCGGTTTCGTCCTCGCGTTCATCCTCTAGCCGCCATGCGTATTCGAATGGCCCTGTCGGGCCTGAGTCTCGCGGTGATCTCCGTGCTGGCTGTCCCGGGCGTGGCGCACGCGGCCGAGACCAAGCCGAATCACGCGGCGAAGGAATGCATCGAGCTCCTCGAAGAGGGCAAGACGATCGACGACTGCCAAGAGGCGCCGAACCCGATCCTCCCGGAACTGAACGAGATCGTCTGGGGTGGACTCGCGTTCCTGGTGCTGCTCGGGGTGATGTGGAAGTTCGGTCTGCCCCCGGTCCGCAAGATGCTCAAGGACCGCGAGGACAAGATCCGCGGCGACCTCGAGCGTGCCGACGAGGCACGTGCGGAGGCCGAGCGTGAGCTGGAGGAGTACCGCCGCCAGCTCGCCGAGGCTCGCAACGAGGGCAGCCAGATCATCGAGCAGGCTCGAGAGCAGGCTGAGGAAGTTCGGCGTGAGCTGATCGCCAAGGCCGAGCAGGACGCGACGGAGGTGCGCCAGCGGGCCGCCGACGACGCACGCCTGGCGGTCGAGCGGGCCACGAGCGAGCTGCGCACCTCGGTGGCCGAGCTGTCGATCGAGCTGGCCGAGAAGGTCGTGGAGCAGAACCTCGATCACGACACGCAGATCGCCCTCATCGAGAGCTACATCAACCAGGTGGGGAGTCGGTAGCGATGGCCGAGAGCTCGCGGGTCGAGGCATACGCGAACGCGATGCTCGAGGTCGCGCGCGTCGAGGGGCACCTCGCCGACGTGGAAGACGAGCTCTTCCGCTTCGCGCGCACGCTCGACGGCTCCGACGACCTGCGGATGGCGCTGAGCGATCCCGCGCTCCCCGCGGAGCGCCGCGTTGCTGTGGTGCAGGACCTGCTCGGGGCCAAGGCACTGCAGACGAGCGTGGCGTTGGCGGAGTTCGTGGTGGCGTCCGGTCGTGCGGGCGAGATGGCCGACATCGTCGACCGTTTCGTGGAGCTCGCGGCGAGAGAGCGACGTCACGCGGTCGCTGAGGTTCGCAGCGCGGTGCCGCTCACCGACGATCAGATCGACCGGCTCCGGGTTGCGCTCAACCACGCGACCGACAAGGAGCTCGAGGTGAAGGTGGTGGTCGACCCGACTGTCATGGGCGGTCTGGTCGCTCGTATCGGCGACGTCGTCATCGACGGCTCGGTCCGTCATCGGCTCGAACAACTGAAGGAACAGATTTAGAGATGGCTGAGCTCACGATCAACGCGGAGGAGATCGCCGCGGCGCTGCGCAAGCACGTCGAGACGTTCCGGCCGTCGGTCGACCAGGCCCAGATCGGTCGCGTCCTCGAGGTCGGTGACGGCATCGCGCGTGTGTCCGGGCTGCCCGGCACCGCGGTGAACGAGGTGCTCGAGTTCGAGGGTGGGTACCTCGGTCTGGCACTGAACCTCGACGAGGACTCGATCGGCGCGGTGGTCCTCGGCGCGGCGAGTCACATCGAAGAAGGCGGAGCGGTCAAGGGCACCGGTCGCATCCTCTCGATCGGCGTCGGTGACGAGCTGATCGGGCGCGTGGTCAACGGTCTCGGCCAGCCGATCGACGGCAAGGGTGCGATCGCCACGCAGGTGCAACGCCGCCTCGAGGTGCAGGCCCCCGGCATCGTCGGCCGTCAACCCGTGAGCGAGCCGCTGCAGACCGGCATCAAGGCCATCGACGCCATGACGCCGATCGGGCGTGGCCAGCGCGAGCTGATCATCGGCGACCGCAAGACCGGCAAGACGACGGTCGCCATCGACACGATCCTCGCCCAGAAGGGCCAGGGCGTGAAGTGCATCTACGTCGCGGTGGGCCAGAAGGGCTCCACCGTCGCGCAGACCGTCGCCACGCTCGAAGAGCACGGTGCGATGGAGTACACGGTCGTGGTGAACGCGCCGGCGGCCGACGAAGCGGTGTTCAAGTACCTCGCGCCGTACTCGGGTTGCGCCATCGGCCAGCACTGGATGGACAACGGCGACGCCGCGCTCGTGGTGTACGACGACCTCTCCAAGCAGGCCGAGTCGTACCGTCAGCTCTCGCTGCTGCTGCGACGCCCGCCGGGCCGCGAGGCGTACCCAGGCGACGTGTTCTACCTGCACAGCCGTCTCCTCGAGCGCGCCGCGAAGTTGAGCGACGCCCTCGGCGGTGGCTCGCTCACCGCGCTCCCGGTCATCGAGACGAAGGCCGGCGACGTGTCGGCCTACATCCCG
>JBEVIU010000003.1:0-10977 GCA_040510575.1 Acidimicrobiia bacterium
CGCGTTCGAGCACCCGGTGAAGGTCGACTTCCTGGGCGAGAAGGCGTTCCGACGCGCCGCGTCCTCCTGGTACGACGAGATCACCGACAAGGACCGTGAGCTCGCCGCGCTCGACGCGTCGACCCTGCTCGCGCTCGGGCTGGTCACGGAGCCCGTCGACCTGTTGGCGGCCGAAGAGTCGTCCGACGTCGAGGGCACGCTCGGCTTCTACGACGACGAGACCGGCGAGCTCGTCGTGCGCGGCACCGACCTCGGCGACACCGAGGTGCAGCTCACGATCGTGCACGAGCTCACCCATGCGTTGCAGGACCAGCACTTCGACCTCGGCAAGCTCGACTCGCGCACCGAGACGTCGGGCGAGTCGGCGGCGCTCAACTCGCTCATCGAAGGTGACGCGTCGCTCGTCGAGCGCGAGTACCTGTGGTCGTTGCCGCAGCGCGTGCAGGATGCGTACTGGAACGACCTGCCGGGCGACGGCGACGGTCCCGCCGACGACGCGAGCGACGGCGTCCCAGCGGTGGACGGCGCACCCGATCCGACGTGGCCGGTCGTGCTCGACCTGTGGACCGCAGTCGACTACGACCTTGCGCCCAGAGCGCTCGATCTCGTCGTTGCTGCACACGGCCGCCGCGCTCTCGACCAGCTGTTCCGCACGCCGCCGACGTCGGAGGAGCAGATCATCGATCCGGTTGCGCTCGATCGGGGCGACGTGCCGGTGGTCGTCAAGCTCCCGAGCTTCGTTGCCGGCGAGACGCCGAAGGGTGAGGCGTCGGACTGGGGGGCGTTCTCCTGGTACCTGCTGCTCTCGTCGCGCCTTCCGTGGCGTCAAGCGCTCACCGCAGTCGAGGGGTGGGGCGGCGATCGCTACCGGAGCTACGTACGAGCGGTCGACGGCGCGGAGCAGGCGTGCGTGCGGCTCGCGGTGACCGGCGACACCACGCACGACACGAAGGAGCTCCACCAGGCGATCGTCGACTGGGCCGTGGCGATGCCGCCGGGTGGTACCGACGTGACGCGGACGGGAGATCGCGTGATTCTCTCCGCATGCGTGACGGACGAGGCGCCGACATCGGGTGACGAAGCGATGGGGACCGCGTACGACCGGCTGTGGGAGCGGACCGACCAGCTCGCGTACCTGCTCGACGGCGACGCTCCCGACGAGTGGCGACGGTGCATCTCCGACACCCTCGTCGACGACGTCGACATCGAGTCCCTGTTGTACGTCGACCGCGACCTCACGAACGCGGAACGTCGCCGGATCGACAGCGCGCTCGACGCCGCGGCCGAAGCCTGCAGCTGACCCGAGGGAGCGTCAGTCGCGGAAGTTCGTGAACTGCAGCGGGAGCTCGAAGTCGTGCTCGCGCAGCGCGGCGATGGCGGCTTGGAGATCGTCGCGCTTCTTGCCGCTCACCCGGAGCTGATCGCCCTGCACCTGGTGCTGGACGCCCTTCAGGTTGAGCTCCTTGACGAACTTGCCGATCTCCTTCGCCTTCTCCGTCGAGATGCCCATGCGCAGCGTGACGGTCTGGCGCACCGCGCCCTTGCTCGCCTCCTCGACCTTGCCGAAGTCGAGCGACTTGAGCGACACCTTGCGGCGCACGAGCTTCTCCTCGAGCACCTGGGTGAGTGCCTGGAGCCGCGACTCGCTCTCGGTGGCGAGCTCGATCGTGGTGTCCTTGAGCTCGATGGAGCTCCCCGTGTTCTTGAAGTCGAAGCGGGTGGTCACCTCGCGCGACGCCTGGTCCACCGCGTTGCGGACCTCCTGCATGTCGAGCTCGGAGACGACGTCGAAGGTGGGCATCTGGGCTCCTGGGATGGGTTGCGAGGGGCGGCATTCCGGAACGAGGCGTCCGCAACCGGCCTGATACTCTACGGCGCCCTGGGTCGGTACCCGAGAGGCCAAAGGGGGCAGCCTGTAAAGCTGCTGGGAGACCTACGTTGGTTCGAATCCAACCCGGCCCACTCCGCCCGCCCGCTGCTTCAGGCGGGCGTTCACCTTTCACAGTGCAGCAGCCCGAAGTGCAGCAGGTCTGGCGCAGCTCGTCAGAGCATTCGCTGCATCTCGATCACGTCGAGCCACTGGCCGAACTTCCGGCCGACTTCGCGTTCGATCCCCACGATCTCGTATCCACACGCGGCGTGGAGCGCGATCGAGCCTTCGTTCCCACCTGAGATCCGTGCGATCAGGGTGTGGAACCCGTGTGCCTCGGCCAGCCTGACGAGCTCGTCGAGCATTCGCCGGCCGATGCCCCGGCGCTGGAACGCGTCGAGGAGGTACACCGAATTCTCGACCGTGCCCGCATACGCCGGGCGGCTGCGAAAGGGCGACAGGGACCCGAAGCCCACGATCCCGCCCGGCACGTCGGCCGGTGGGTCAGGGCAGACGGCCACGAGCGCCGGATGCCCGCCCGAGTGCTCGTCGATCCAGGCCACCTGCTCGTCGAGCGTGCGGGGCACCAGATCGAACAGCGCGGTGGAGTCCGTGACGAAGCGGTTGTAGACGGCCCGGATGCCTTCGGCATCGCGTCGTTCCGCGTGACGGATCTCGACGTCGACACCGTGCTCGCTCACCGCCGAAAGGTAGCGCGGGCGCCCTCGTTGCTATCCTGATCCGTTCGCCCCCGCCGTCTGGGGGGCTTCGCCCCCTTAGCTCAGTTGGCAGAGCACTTCCATGGTAAGGAAGGGGTCTACGGTTCAAGTCCGTAAGGGGGCTCGCACGACAGCGAGGCAGCTAGCCAGGAATTGGTTAACCAGTAAGTAGCTAGGCGGTGTAGCTCAGTTGGTCAGAGCACGCGGCTCATAATCGCGGCGTCGCGGGTTCGAGTCCCGCCACCGCTACCAATGGAACAAGAAGTCCGGGAGCAACGAGAAGATGGCAAGCGACAAGCGGGTGAAGGTCACGCTGGCGTGCGAAGACTGCAAGCGGCGCAACTACATCACCATGAAGAACAAGACGAACAGCCGCGAGCGCATCGAGATGAAGAAGTACTGCCGTTTCGAGCGCAAGCACACGCTCCACAAGGAAACCCGCTGAATTTCTCGCCCATGGGCGATGTACCGGCAAGTAACCCGCAAGCATGGGGCGGAGTCTGATGACCACGCACGAACTGCCGCGGGAACGAGACGAGCTCGATCACCTGGTGGGCGCTGCCCGCCTCGGTGACCGATCCGCTTTCGACGAGCTGGTCCGCCGGACCTACGTCGACACCTACACGCTCGCCTTCCGCCTCACGGCCGACGAGGAAGACGCGCGTGACGTGGTCCAAGAGTCGTACCTGCGAGCCTGGAAGGGTCTCCCGAACTTCCGTGGCGACGCGCAGTTCACCACCTGGATGTACCGGATCACGGCCAACACGGCGTACTCCGTGGTCAAGCGCCGGCGTCGCCATCGTGCCGAGCCGCTCGACGCGATGATCGACGACCCGATCGAGATGCACCCCGATCTCCAGCCCGAGGAAGCCGCCGAGTCCTCCGCGCTGCTCGACCGGCTCGGAGCGGCGCTCGACGAGCTGCCCCCGAAGTTGCGCGTGCTCGTCGTGTTGAAGGACGTCTACGGCCTGTCGCACGAGGAGATCGCCGAGGAGCTCGGCATCTCGGTCGCCGCGGCAAAGGTTCGTCTCCACCGCGGCCGTCGCAAGCTTCGTGACCTCCTCTACGAGGACGGCACGCAGGAGCGGGGGTGGGCCCGTGCAGTGTGACGAGGTCGCGCGCCTCCTCCCCGAAGCGGTCGAGAGCTCCCACGCCGTCGACCAGTCGATCCAGCTCCACATCGACACGTGCCTCCGGTGCCAGGCGGAGTTCGCCCGCTACCGCAAGATGCTCCGTGGCCTGCACATGCTGCGCACGCGCTTCCTCGAGCCCTCGCCGGGTGTCCTCGCGCAGACGCTCGCCGCGATCGAGGCCGCAGGTGAGCGCGAGGCACGTCACGCGGTGCTCTCGGGTCGCCGCCTCGCGTATGCCGGAGCCATCGGCGGCGCGGCGGTCGCCGCCGGTGCGGCGACGGCCGTGATGATCGTCCACCGCTCCCGCCGACGGGTTCCTGTCACCACCTAGCCCGGTGTCCCGGCGCTCGCTGGGAATACAGTCGACCCCGTGGCGGCGTGGATCGGGGCCCACAGGAAGCACCTCCGGGTCGCGAACGTCGCGCTCGCGATCGTCCTCGGTGTCGTCTGGTTCCAGCTCTACCGCCCCCAGCTCGTCGGTGGCCCAGCGGGGTACGCGGTGGTCGAGGGCACCTCGATGGACGGCACCCTCTCGGCCGGCGATCTGCTCGTCACGCGCGAGCACGACGAGTACGACGTGGGTGAGATCGTCGCCTTCTATGCGCCGAGCGGCGTCGCGGTGATCCACCGCATCGTCTCGGGCGATGCCACCACCGGCTACGTCACCCGTGGCGACAACCGTGATGAGGCCGATCCCTGGCGGATCTACCCCCGCGATGTCATCGGGAGCGTCGCGGTCCACGTGCCCGTGGTGGGCACGGCTCTGCTCTGGCTCCGAGAGCCCCCGCTGTTCGCGTGGTTCGTCGGTTCGATCCTGCTGTCGAGCCTCTGGTGGCTCGATCGTCGCCTCGGTCGGCGCCGGGTGCCGCTGCTATCCTCGATGGTTCGGCCCGACCACCAGGCCGGAGAGCAGTAGCTCGAGCCGAAGGGCACTAGCTCAATTGGTAGAGCACCGGTCTCCAAAACCGGCGGTTGGGGGTTCGAGTCCCTCGTGCCCTGCCACGCGTTGGCAGAGCGGCCGACGGGTGCAGGACCAGCAATGAGCACGAACAGGACGGCTGCGCCGTGTCGATGAACCGACAGACCAAGCGAATGATGGCGAAGCAAGGGGACCAGAAGCGTCCCGACGCGCGCCAGAAGCAGCCCGCGCCCGCTCAGCGTGAGAAGTCCGGACCTCGCGAGTACTTCAGCGAGGTCAAGGGCGAGATGCGCAAGGTCGCGTGGCCCACCAAGAAGGAAGTCATCAACTCGACGATCATCGTGCTCATCGCGGTGATCGTGATGGCGACGCTGATCTTCGGGTTCGACTACGTCTCGTCCAAGTTCGTGCTCTTCCTCTTCGACTGATCGTGGTGACAGTGGACGACGACCTCAACCCTGACAACGACGCGCCCGCGGCCGGCGACATCGCCGCGCCTGCGACGGCGAGCACCGACACGACCGACGAGCTGCCCGAGTGGGCGCGCGTCTCGGAGAGCTCGGTGGTCGAAGAAGAGATCGACATCGACGTCCTGCTCGTCGACGGCGCGTCGGGTGACGACGCCGAGGAGATCATCGAGATCATCGAGGTCCTCGAGGTCGCGGAGCCGAGCCTGGCCGACGCGGAGCTGCTCGACGTCGCCGAGATCGACGACGAGGAGCCCGAGGCGCCGCGCGAGCCGAGCCCGTACGACCAGCCCGGCGACTGGTTCGTCGTGCACACCTACGCGGGCTACGAGAACAAGGTGAAGCAGAACCTCGCCAGCCGCGTCCGTTCCATGAACGTCGAGGAGCAGATCTTCGAGCTCACGATCCCCATGGAAGACGTCATCGAGTTCAAGGGCGGCCGCAAGGTCGTCGTACAGAAGAAGCTGTACCCCGGCTATCTCCTCGTGCGCATGGCCCTCGACGACGACTCGTGGTACGTCGTGCGCAACACGCCCGGTGTCACCGGGTTCGTCGGCAACGGCGCACGCCCGACACCGCTGTCGCGCAAGGAAGTCGAGTCGATCCTCGGCGTCGGGGGCAAGGAAGAGCCGGGCACCGAGAAGAAGGTGCGCCCCCGTCTCGAGTTCGAGATGGGCGAGCAGGTGCGCGTCACTCAGGGACCGTTCGCCGACTTCAACGGCGCGATCTCCGACATCGACGTCGCGAGGTCGAAGCTCACGGTGCTCGTGAACATCTTCGGTCGTGAGACCCCAGTCGAGCTCGAGCTCGGCCAAGTCGCAAAGCTCTAAGAGAAGGCAACCAGTCAGATGGCAAAGAAGAAGCTCGCCGCGGTCGTCAAGATCCAGATCCCCGCGGGGCAGGCAACGCCGGCACCTCCTGTCGGTACCGCGCTCGGCCCGCACGGGATCAACATCATGGACTTCTGCAAGGCGTACAACGCGGCCACCGAGAACCAGCGTGGCCTGGTGATCCCCGCGGAGATCTCGATCTTCGAGGACCGGTCGTTCACCTTCGTCACCAAGACGCCGCCCACGCCGTTCCTGTTGCGTCAGGCCGCCGGCATCGAGAAGGGCGCGCAGAACCCGCGCACCGACACCGCCGGGACGGTCACCAAGGCGCAGGTCCGACAGATCGCGGAGACCAAGATGCCCGACCTCAACGCGATCGACCTCGACGGCGCGGTGGCGCAGGTCGAAGGCACTGCGCGATCGATGGGCATCAAGGTCACGTAGCCGATCGCACGACCCCCCAACGGAGGACCTCGCCGTTGGTACCGGGAATCCGAGGGAGCTCCGAACCACAGGAGAGCGAACCATGAGCACGCACGGCAAGAAATACACCGACGCGATGCGCCGCTTCGACCGCGAGCGCGTCTACTCGCCGACCGAGGCGTTCGACCTCGTGAAGTCGATGGCCACGCGCAACTTCGACGAGACGATCGAAGCTGCGTTCCGTCTGGGTGTCGACCCTCGCAAGGCTGAGCAGATGATCCGGGGCACGGTCTCGCTGCCGTACGGCACGGGCAAGCAGGCGCGTGTCGTCGTGTTCGCCGCCGGCGACCTGGCACGCGAGGCCGAGCAGGCGGGTGCCGACGCCGTCGGCGCCGACGATCTCATCAAGCGCGTCGAAGGCGGGTTCCTCGACTTCGACGTGGCCATCGCCACTCCCGACCTCATGGCGCAGGTGGCCAAGCTCGGTCGGACCCTCGGTCCGCGTGGCCTGATGCCGAACCCCAAGACGGGCACCGTCACCAACGACGTCGCCAAGACCGTCGAGGAGTTCAAGGCCGGCAAGGTGGAGTACCGCACCGACCGCTTCGGCAACGTGCACGTGCCTGTCGGCAAGGCGAGCTTCGAGGCCCCGCAGCTCGTCGCCAACTACCACGCGGTGCTCGACGAGCTGTTGCGGGCGAAGCCCGCCTCGGCGAAGGGCAAGTACCTGGTGTCGATCAGCGCCTCGTCGACGATGGGCCCGGGTGTGAAGCTCGACACCGCGGTCACCCGCGCCGAGGAGCAGGCGGCGACCTCCGCGTAGTACCCTCGGCGCTCCACAACAACAATCTCTGCCGTAGACCTCCGGTCTCCACCCGATCTCTCGGGCGAGGTAATGGGCTCCGCTGGAGCCCGCCGGACCAGGCGACCCATCGATCCACTGGATCCAACGGGACGTCCGCGGTCTGCGGCGTCCCGTTTCTTCGTTCTCCGGGAGTTTGCACATGGCAAGGCCTGAGAAGGTGGCGGTCGTCGAGGAGATCCGCGCGAAGGTCGCGGAGTCCGACGCGACGGTGCTCACCGAGTACCGCGGCCTGAAGGTGCACGAGCTCGCTGAGCTCCGTGCCGCGCTTCGTCCGACGGGCACCGAGTACAAGGTGTTCAAGAACACGCTGGCCCGCCGGGCGATGGATGCCCCCGAGCTCGACGGCATGGTCTCGTTGCTCGAGGGCCCGGTGGCGATCGCCTTCGTCCGCGGCGTGGCCGCGGCCGCGGCCAAGGCGCTGCGCGACTTCGTCAAGACCAACGACGCGCTCGTGCTCAAGGGCGGGTTGCTCGGCGGCAAGGTGCTCGAGCCCAGAGAGCTCGAGGCCCTGGCCGAGCTGCCATCGCGCGAGGTGCTCCTCGCCCAGATCGCCGGTGCGTTCCAGGCCCCGCTCGTGAAGGCGGCGGGTCTGTTCCAGGCGCTGCCCCGCAACCTGGCCTACGGCGTGAAGGCGCTCATCGACCAGCGGGTCGCCGCCGGTGAAGCAGCGCCCGAGGCCGAAACGCCGGAAGCCGAAGCGCCGGAAGCCGAAGCGCCGGAAGCCGAGGCATCCGAGGCACCCGCGGCAGCGGTCGAGGCCGATGCACCTGAGGTTGCGGCCGACGACGCTCCCGCGGAGGAGCCGGCGGCTGACGAGAGCGCAAGCAGCGAGTCCGAGTCCGCAAGCACCGAGTCCGAGTCCGAGTAAGGCAACAGGAGACCGATCACCATGGCAACCACTGAAGAGCTTCTCGACACGTTCAAGAGCATGACCGTGCTCGAGCTCAACGACTTCCTCAAGGCGTTCGAAGAGGAGTTCGGCGTCACCGCGGCCGCGCCGGCCGCAGTCGCTGCCGCTGCTCCCGCCGGCGGGGGTGGCGACGCCGCCGCCGCCGAGGAGAAGGACGAGTTCGACGTCGTCCTCGTCGCCGCGGGCGACAAGAAGATCCAGGTCATCAAGGAGGTGCGTGCGATCGTCAGCGGTCTGGGCCTCAAGGAGGCCAAGGACCTCGTCGACAGCGCGCCGAAGGCCGTGCTCGAGAAGGCCACCAAGGAAGACGCCGAGAAGGCGAAGGCACAGCTCGAAGGCGCCGGCGCCACGGTCGAGCTCAAGTAGCTATCGGGCGTTCCAACGCTCGAACGCGGTGGACGCGTCCATCGCCACAACTTCGAGACGGGTGAGGCCGGCGCGCTCCACGAGCGCGTCGGCCAGCCAGTCCGGCACCGGCTCGCGGAGTCGGTGTCGAGGTACGGGCACCGTGCCGGTGAGGCGCCCGAGCCGCTCCAGCAGCTGCGCGTGCTCGACCACCTCCGGTGTGTCGGCCGCCTGCATGCGGTGCAAGGCCTCGGCGTAGGCCGCACCAGCGCTGCGCACGCCGTCGACCCACACCTCCCACACCGTCACGTCGTCGCCGTCGCGACGGTGGACCACCCGCCAGACGCGGTCGCGACCGACGAGCTTGCGAAAGCCGCTTCCCGCCACGAGCTCCTCACCAGCGTCGGGCTCGTCGGCGAGCAGCCCGATCTGGTCGAGCATCCGTCGGGCGAGGGCAGGGCCGAGCCGGCGGAGGTCGTCGACGGCGGCGTCGGCGAAGGCAACCCCCACGGTCAACCGAACGCGGCGGCGACGTCGTCGAGCCGGTTGCGGCGGCCACCGTCGTCGGCGGTCCGTGCGATCACGAGCGCCAGGTCGCGCAGGTCGGCGCTCAGCTCGTCGAGCTCGCGCAGACGCTCCACGCCGACGACCGCGGCGACGGGGCGATGGTGGCGGGTGACGAGCACCTCCTCACCGTGCGCGGCGTCGGCCACCAGGCGGGCGACGCCTCGGGCACTCGCGGCGGTCACGCTGAGCTCTTCACGATCGGGGATGGCCACACCGCCTCCGTGGCTGAACGGCCCGCCTTGGTGGCGGAACGAGGAGAAGCGGTAACTGTACAGGAATCTACACAGAGATTCGGAGAAGCTTGACCTCGCGAGGCCGCTGACGTAGAGTTGCGCCCACGACAGGCCCCTCGGGGTCTGTTCTCTCGTGCCCCTTGCGCGGTGAGGTCCCCCGCGTTACACTGGGCGCAGTCGTGTTTCCCCGGTCGCGCCCTCGTTGAGCTCCAGTCCGTCGTCCTCTCGCGCCCGCGACCCGTTTCGGCGGCTTCTGTCCGCTTCCTCGATCCTCTTCCCTGCGATGAAGGAGTGACGTTGGCAACGTCTCTGCCCCGCGTCCGTCAGTCGTTCTCGAACCTCCACGAGGTCCTCGACCTCCCGGATCTCATCGCTGTGCAGCGTGAGTCGTTCGAGTGGTTCCTCGAGCAGGGGGTGGCGGAGGTCCTCGCCGACATCTCGCCGATCGAGGACTTCACCGGCCAGCTCAAGCTCGAGCTGTCGGACCACATCTTCGACCCGCCGAAGTACTCCGAAGACGAGTGCCGCGAGCGCGACATGACCTACGCGCGCCCGCTGTTCGTCACCGCGCGCTTCATGAACGCGCAGACGGGTGAGATCAAGGAGCAGACCGTCTTCATGGGCGACTTCCCCATGATGACGGACCGCGGCACGTTCATCATCAACGGCACCGAGCGCATCGTGGTGTCGCAGCTCGTGCGTTCTCCCGGCGTCTACTTCGGCATCAACCCCGACAAGACGTCGCCGGAAAAGGACATCGTCGACGCCAAGATGATCCCGGGCCGTGGCGCGTGGCTCGAGTTCGAGGTCGACAAGAAGGACGTCGTGTACGTCCGCATCGACCGCAAGCGCAAGCAGCCGGTCACCGTGCTGCTGAAGGCCCTCGGCTTCGGTGAGACCGAGGAGGAGCTGCTCGGGCTCATCACCGACACCAACGGCAACGCGTACGACCAGATGCGCAACACCTGGGACAAGGACCACACCGAGGACGCCGACGCCGCGTTCATCGACATCTACCGGAAGCTGCGCCCGGGCGAGCCGCCGACGCCCGACTCCGCACGCGCGCTCCTCGACAACCTCTTCTTCAACCCGAAGCGCTACGACATGGCGAAGGTCGGACGCCACAAGGTGTCGAAGAAGCTGCGCGACGAGTACGCCAAGCTCCCGCTGAAGCGTCTCGACCTCACGATCCCGAACGCGGACCCCGAGGCGGGCCCGGTCGACTACCAGCTCTCGAAGGCCGACATCCTCTCCACGGTGTCGTACCTCGTGAAGCTGCACAACAACGACGCCGACTACTTCCCCGACGACATCGACCACTTCGGCAACCGCCGGGTGCGCTCGGTGGGCGAGCTGATCCAGAACCAGGTCCGCGTCGGGCTGTCGCGCATGGAGCGGGTCGTGCGCGAGCGCATGACCACCCAGGACGTCGAGGCGATCACCCCGCAGACCCTGATCAACATCCGTCCCGTCGTGGCGGCGATCAAGGAGTTCTTCGGTTCCAGCCAGCTCAGCCAGTTCATGGACCAGACGAACCCGCTGGCCGGCCTCACCCACAAGCGCCGCCTGTCGGCCCTCGGGCCGGGTGGTCTGTCGCGTGAGCGTGCGGGCTTCGAGGTGCGAGACGTGCACCCGAGCCACTACGGCCGCATGTGCCCGATCGAGACGCCGGAAGGCCCGAACATCGGCCTGATCG
>JBEVIU010000004.1:0-7559 GCA_040510575.1 Acidimicrobiia bacterium
CGTCGAGCTCGGTCACCGTGATCTCGAGCCCCCATGGCACGCGCTGCTCGAGGTGCGCGCGCAACGCTGCGTTGAGGCGCGCCGGATCCTGCCCGCGCCCGACGCGCACGCTGATGCGCGCGTCGGCACCAGCCACGATCTGATTCGACGAGCCCGCGATGGGATGGCCGTCGATCCCGATCACGGTGACGACCGGCCGCAGCCACAGGTGCTCGAACAGACTCACCGCGGGATCGCCCGTGAGCTCCACACCGGGTCGCAGTCCCCATGCGGCGCGCAAGCCGTCGACATTGGTGGGCAACGCGGCGAGGCGTTCGCGCTCGGCGGGCCCCGGGGCCTGGTAGTCGTCGAGCACGCCGTCGAACGCGGGGTCGCCGTGGTCGTCGGTGAGCGTGGCGAGCAGCTTGGCGAGGGCCTGCACGGGGTCGGGCACCGCACCGCCCGCCATGCCGCTGTGCAGTGGGCTGTCGAGCGCGCGCAGGCTGACGTCGACTCCGGCGAGGCCACGCAGCGAGTACGTGAGGCCGGGCGTGCCGACCGACCAGTTGCCTGCGTCGGCGAGCAGCAGCACGTCGGCCGCGAGCGCGTCGCGGTGAGCGGCGAGGAAGGGGCCGAGCGTGGGCGACCCGATCTCCTCTTCGCCCTCGACGAGCACCTTCACGTTGCAGGGAAGCGAGCCCTCGGTGCGGAGCCACGCGCGCACGGCCGCAAGGTGCGCGATCGCGCCGGCCTTGTCGTCGGCCGTCCCGCGCCCGAAGAGACGACCGTTGGCTTCGCGCGGCGAGAAGGGATCGCTCGACCAGCGGTCGGCGTACCCCGCGGGCTGCACGTCGTGGTGCGCGTAGAGCAGCACGGTCGGCGCGTCGGCCCCGGCGCCATTCCACTCGCCGACCACGTACGGGTGGCCGCCGTCGACCTCGAGCAGGCGGATGTCGTGCAGGCCCGACGCGGCCATGAGCGCGGCCACGGTGTCCGCGCAGTCGCGCACGTCGCCCGCGTGCGCGGGATCGGCGCTGATGCTCGGGATGCGCACGAGGGTCTCGAGCTCGACGCGCGCGGTGTCGAGGTCGTCGTCGAGCGCGGCGATCACCGCGGCGGGTGCGTTCGGTGCCTCGGGCTGGGCGTCGGTGGCGGTCACGGTTCGGTGTGCTCCGGGGTGGGATCGGGATCGGCTGCGGCGTGCTGGCGCTCTTCGCGATACCAGAGCGGCGCCTTCGTGCGCGCCCACTTCGCCGGCACGTCGCCCTTGATCATGCCTTCGAGCGCGTCGCCGTCGCGTACGGCGAACACGATGTGGCCGATCACCGCGAGCCAGATCCCGATCGCGAACCAGTCATGCACGAAGGTGGCGCCGGTGCGGTAGTCGAGCGGGAACGCCTCGAACCAGTGCATGATCGAGCCGGTCGCGAGCATCACCAGGCCGGCGCCGGCGATGAATGCCGCGTTGAGCTTCTGGCCGGGGTTGAACTTGCCGAGCCGCAAGGTGCGTCGGTGCCGTCGCCGGAACCAACGGGTGTCGTCGCGACTCCAGCGGTTCAGGCGCGAGAGATCGTTGCGCACGCGCGCGCCGCGGTGCCCGAGGATCGCGAGCAGCAGCGGGATCGGCAGTGCGAGCCCTACGTAGACGTGGACGAACCGCACCAGCTCGCGGTTGCCGACGATCTGCGACACCGGGCCGGCATAGAGCGCGGCACCGGTGAGCATGAGCACGAAGAAGAGCGTGGCGTTGACCCAGTGCAACACGCGTGTGCGACGATCGAATCGCACCAATGGCGCGTCGGCCGCGCGCGCGGCACCGCTCACGGTTGCGGCCGGACGGGCGTCAGGTGGCATCGTCGTCGCGTCCGTTCGACCGGCCGACCCAGGCGTCGGTGTCGTAGCCGCGCACCTCCCAGTAGCCCTCCTTCACCTCGTCGGTGACCACGATCTGATCGAGCCACTTGCACGACTTGTAGCCGTACATCGGTGCGACGTAGAGCCGCACCGGACCGCCGTGCGCGTCGGAGAGCGGGTCGCCTTCGAGCTCGTACGCGACGAGCACGTCGTCGCGCATCGCCTGTTCCATCGTGAGGCTCTCGCTGTACGCGCCGTCGAACGACTGGAACTGCACCGCCTTCCCTTCGGGACGCACGCCGGCGAGGGCGAGCACCTCACTGAGGCGAACGCCCCTCCACGCCACGTCGCTGACTCGCCACCCGGTGACGCACTGGAAGTCGCGCGTGAGCGCGGTCGGGGTCATCGCGGTGATGTCGTCGTAGCCGAGCGTGACCTCCTGGTCGACGAGGCCGTGGACGCGCAGGCGGTACTCCGCGCGCGTGCGCGACGGGATCGAACCGGTGACGGTGTAGATGCGGAACCGGCCGATCGGGAGGAGCGACGCGAGGCCGGTGCCGTCCTTCGAGATGTAGGGGCCGACGGCTCGCTCGAGCCAGTCCTGCACGCGCGCGCCGAGCAACACCCCGGCCGCGCCGACTCCGACCAGCCCGAGCACGACCCGTCGACCGATCGGCTTGCCGAGCGGCGCGATCCCCGGGCCGACGTCGCCCGACTCCGGTGAGACGCGATCCACGGCCATCACACAAGGGTACGGAGCCGGAGCGCCGGTGGATGGTGCGATGGTGGATGGGGCGCCCTGACCACGTTCTGCTTTTGGCGTACCCCAGCCCACCTCCGCGGTGGTCCGGGTACGCCAAAACGAAAAAGGAGGAGAAGGAGGAGGAGAAGTCGGTTCAGGCGCCGTACTTGGCGAGGCGGCCCGCGTTGGCGAGCATGAAGGCCATGAGGTCCTTCGTGGGTCGCATGCCGAGCCCGCCGCGGAGGCACCACTTCTCGCCGAACTGCTCCACCTCGTCGCGCCCGCAGCGCTCGCTCCACAGCAGCGCGGGCACCGGGTGCCAGGAGTGCGCGGCCATCTGCGACGGCGTGGAGTGGTCGCCGCTCACGGCGATCACGTCGGGCCCGAGGTCGCGCAGCTGCGGCACGTAGGCATCGAGCGACTCGATCGCGGCGATCTTGCGCGCGCGGTCGCCGTCCTCACCCGCGGAGTCGGTGTACTTGTGGTGCAGGAAGAAGTAGTCGTAGTCGTTCCACGAGTCGCGCATGATCGCGAGTTGCTCGTCGAGGTCGGCGGGACGACCGAGCACGTCCATCCCGAGCAGCCGGGAGATGCCGCGGTACATCGGGTAGATCGCGACCGCGGCGGCGCGCAGGCCGTAGCGCTGCTCGAACGACGGCAGCTCGCGAGGGGTGTCGAAGCCGCGCAGCAGCACGACGTTGGCCTTCGGGTGGCTCGCGAGCGCGAGGCGCACTTGGGCGTCGAGCTCGACGAGGAGGTCGGCGGTGCGCTTCGCCTCGGGGTCGAGCGCCTCGACGGCGAGCGGCGGTGCGCCTGTGTGCTGCGGATCGGTGTCGGAGAGGCGCGGATCGAGTCCCGGGCCACGCAGCACCACGAGCACCCGGTGCTCGCGCTCGTGGCGGAAGAACACCTCCACGCCCGGCACGTTCACAGAAGCCTGCAGCAGCTCGACCACCTCGCGCGCTTCCGCATCGGGCAGACGCCCGGCGCGGCGGTCGGTGATGAGACCGTCGGCGTCGAGCGTGGCGAGGTTGCCGCGCGCCGCGACGTCGCCCGCACCGAGCTCGAAGTCGAGACCGGCCGCCGACAGCGCGCCGCGACCGAGCTCGAACTGCTCGGGGTCGTAGCCGAACAGACCGAGGTGCCCGGGGCCCGAGCCGGGGGTGATGCCTGGTCCGACCGGGTCGACGAGGCCGCTGATGCCCTCGCGTGCGAGCTGGTCGAGGTGCGGCGTGGTCGCCTCCTCCAGCTCGGTGCCGTGCTCCGCGTCGGCGTACCCGCCGAGGCCGTCGAGCACGATGAGCAGGATCTTGGTGTCGGCCGGCTGGACGAGTGGCGTCAGGTCCATGCGGAAACGCTACTTCCCGCCCCCCGGCGCCGATCGATTGGGCTCAAGCGATCGAGTACACCACCGACACCTGGATCGACAGCGTCTGCGTGCCCGGCTCGATCGGCACCGAGCTCTCGGCGGCCGCACCCGCATCGGCGGCGCGGTAGTCGTAGGGGATCGCGACGCTGCCTTCGTCGATCGAGACCACCTGACCGATGCTCACGCCGGCCGCGTCGGCGAGCTGGTCGGCCTGCGCGCGGGCTCGCTTCACCGCCCGGGCGCGAGCCGTCGCGAGCAGCGCGCTGTCGTCGTCGATGCTGAAGCTGATGCCCTGCAGGCGGATCTCGTCGCCCGCGACGCGTGCGGTCGCGTCCAGAACCTCGCCCGTCTTCGCGATGTCGCGGAGACGCGCGCTCACCATGTTCTGCACCTCGTAGCCCGTGATCGTGCCGTCGTTCGCATACGTCGGCTGGATCGACAATCCGCTGGTCTGGAGGTCGTCCTCGCTGACGCCCGCGTCCTTCAGCGCCTGGATCACCTTCGCGGCGCGATCGTTGGCGGTGTCGAGCGCCTCCGCTGCCGTCTTGCCGCGGGCCGACACGCCGATGGACACGTCGGCCACGTCGGGCGTGCCCTTCACCTGGCCGGTGCCCACCACCGAGATGCGTCGCGTCGTGGTCGCCGCGCCCGACGGCGCGGCGCCGACCATCAGTACGACCACGATCACGAGTCCCGCGGTCAGCGCACCTGCGATTCGCCGTTGCATGGCGTGTCCCTTCTCGCCGGTCGCCCATCCTCGAGGGCACCCGGCATCGACGTCCGTCGAGCACTCAGACGACCGCACGACCGCCGCTGGTTCCCGGGCTCGGACCGAGACGGCAGGTGGCCGCCTACGCTGCGGCGCCGTGACGGTTCCCGGCGCGGATCCCGGCGTGGTTCCCGAAGCGGTCTGGTACCTCGACGGTGACACCGCGATCCCCACCGCCCTCGCTCGTGGCCCCTGGTCGCCGCACGCACAGCACGGCGGTGCGCCGTCCGCGCTCCTGGCCGGGCTGCTCGAGCGATTCGAAGCCGGCCCCGCGGATTTCACCGCCCGGCTGAGCATCGACCTCATGCGCCCGGTGCCCATCGCGCCGTTGCGCGTCGAGCGCACGGTGATCCGGCCGGGCAAGAAGGTGCAGATCGTGCAGGGTTCGCTGTTCGCCGACGACGTGGAAGTGGTGCGCGCCACTGCACTGCGCATCCGCACCGTGAGCCCGCGCTACGACGGCATCGCGCCGTCGGATCTCGTCGATCCGCTCCCGTCGCCCGCCGACTCCAAGCCGTTCGCGTTCTTCGAAGGCCGCGACATCGGCTTCTGGAACGCAGTCGAGCTGCGCGCTGCGATCGGCACGTTCGGCGCGCCCGCGCCTCGCGCCGACGGCGGGCCGGCCACGCGAACCGCGGCGTGGTTCCGCCTCGCGGTGCCGGTGATCGCGGGGGAAGAGCCCTCACCCCTGCAGCGGGTCGCGGCGGTCGCCGACTTCGGCAACGGCCTCGGCATGGCAATCGACCGCGAGCGCTACTCGTTCATCAACCCGGATCTCACCATCGTGCTGCACCGACTTCCCGAGGGGGAGTGGGTCGCGCTCGACGGCACCTCGTACGCCGAGGACACGGGCGTGGGGGTCGCCGAGAGCGAGCTGCACGACGAGCGGGGTCGCCTCGGTCGTGGCATGCAGACGATCATCCTCGACCAGACCGACCAGCTGTTCGCCGGTCGCGGGGGAACGAGCGCTTAGCGACGGCCCGCGTTGGGGCGCTTGCCGTGGTTCGCCTTCTTGCGGCGGGCGTTCAGCTTGCGCTTGGTCGTCTTCTTGCTCATCGAATCCTCCGTGGGCGAAGGCGGAAACGCTAGCGGACGGTAGTGAGCCTGCACGAGGCGACCAGCGAGGCGACTGACGAGACGGCCGAGGCCCTCGCGTAGGCTCCGCAACGGTGGAACGCCTCGGCCTGGTCGGCCTCCCCAACAGCGGCAAGTCGAGTCTGTTCAACGCGCTCACCGGCGCGTCGACGGTCGTCGCCGCCCATCCCTTCTCGACGGTCGAGACGGCGGTGGGCATCGCGCCCGTCCCCGATGAGCGCGTCGATCGCCTCGGGGCGATGTCGTCGTCGAAGAAGCTCGTCCACGCCTCCTTCGAGATCGTGGACATCGCGGCGCTCGTGCGGGGGGCCAGCAGTGGTGAAGGGCTGGGCAACCAGTTCCTCGGGTCGTTGCGCGACTGCGATGCCATCGTCTTCGTGCTCCGCGCCTTCGAGGACCCGTCGGTCCCCGGCGACCCCGACCCCCTCGGCGACCTCGACACGCTGGAGCTGGAGCTGGTGCTCGCCGACCTCGCCTCGGTCGAGGGGCGTCTCTACCGTCAGCGGCGCGCGACGAAGGGCGACAAGTCGCTCGCCGGCGAGATCGCTGCGCTCGAGCGGGCCGAGGCGGTGCTCGGCGACGGGGTGCCCATCTACCGCGCCGACCTCGACGCCGAGCAGCGCGCGCTCCTCGCGCCGGTGTTCCTCCTCACCGACAAGCCCGTGTTGATGGTCGTGAACATCGGCGAAGACCAGCTCGACGACGCCGACGCCGTGCTCGCACCCATCCTCGACGGCCGCGCGTCGCCCGACGACGTGCTCGCGGTGTCGCTCCAGCTCGAAGCGGAAGCCGCGCTGCTCGATCCCGAAGGGCGCGGCGAGCTGCTCGTCGGGCTCGGGCTCGGTGAGGGTGTCGTGCCGCGCGTGGCGCGTGCGTGCTACCACCGGCTCGGCCGTCGCACGTTCCTCACCACCGGCGACACCGAGTCGCGCGCGTGGACGTTCCGCGCCGGTGCGCGGGCGCCGGAGTGCGCGGGTGTGATCCATTCCGATCTGCAGCGCGGCTTCATCCGCGCCGAGGTGATCGAGTGGCAGGAGCTGCTCGCGATCGGCTCGTGGGCCAAGGCGAAGGAGCAGGGCAAGCTGCGGGTCGAGGGGAAGGACTACGAGGTCGCCGACGGCGACGTTCTCGAGATCCGCTTCAACGTGTGAGCGTGGTCGTGGTCTGGTTGCTCCGCAATGGCGACGTGTTGGCGTCGGCTGAGATCGCCAACGGGGCGGCAGCTCGGCGCAAGGGTCTGCTTGGTCGCGACCAGTTGGAAGGCGCGTTCGTGTTGCGCCCGTGCCGTCAGGTGCACACGATCGGGATGCGCGTGCCGCTCGACGTCGCGTTCTGTGACACACGCGGTCGAGTGCTCCGCACGTGCAGCCTCAGACCGTGGCGGGTGAGCCGTCCGGTGTGGCGATCCGCGTTCGTGGTGGAGGCCGCAGCCGGCGCGTTCGAGCGCTGGCACCTCCAGCCCGGCGACCGGCTCGAGGTGCGCGGGTGACGGAGCCGGCGGAAGCAGAGGATCGCGAATCCGGCTCGGTGCCTGAGCGGGAGTCCGGCTCCGTGCCTGAACGGCAGGTCGGCGCGCTCGTGCTCGTCGGCACGCCGATCGGCAACCTGGGCGACTTGTCGCCGCGCGACGTCGATGCGCTGCGCGATGCGGATGTGATCGCAGCCGAGGACACCCGTCGCACCCGCGCGCTGCTCACGCACGCGGGGATCCCTGGCGGCAACCGCGTGCGTGCGGTGCACGCGCACAACGA
>JBEVIU010000005.1:0-5672 GCA_040510575.1 Acidimicrobiia bacterium
GTTTCTGACGCCAGAGCAACGACGGGCCGGAGATCAGGCCATCGCCTCCCACTTGCGGTTCAACGCGTTCTGCACCTTGAAGATCCAGATGATCGACCCGACGATCGGGATCAGGTTCCAGAACCCGGTGGCACCGCTGACCGGCTTCGACTCACCCGAACGCTCGTACATGTTGCCGATCTCGGAGGGGAGCACGAACCAGTTCACGAAGCCGATCAGGATCGCGATGACGAGCGCGAGCACCGGTCCGATCCCTTCGCGCTGCGTCTCCTTCAGCTCACGGAAGACCTGGTAGGTCCAGTAGAAGAAGTAGATCCCGAGCGTGACGATGCTGAGCAGGACCACCACGATCGGCTCCCGCACCTTGACGACGCCTGACCCCACTCGGGGTTGCGCAGGCGCCGCCGGTGGCGGCGGCTCCGGCACCGCGTCGGACACATTGGACATGTTGGTCCCTCCCTCTCGAACCGAGTGGTTCGGACCTACGTGTCTACTTCACGGCGGCCCTCGAGGGCTCGACCCAATGTGACCTCGTCGGCGTACTCGAGGTCGCCGCCCACCGGGAGCCCGCTCGCGATCCGTGTGACCTTCACCTCGAGCGGTCGCAGACGCTCGGCCAGGTACATGGCGGTCGCGTCGCCCTCGATGTCGGGGTTGGTCGCGAGGATCGCCTCGGTGATGCCCTCGTCGACGATGCGTTTGAGCAGCTCGCCGATGCGCAGCTGCTCGGGGCCGATGCCGTGGATGGGCGAGATCGCGCCCTGCAACACGTGATAGCGCCCACGGAACTCGCGCGTGCGCTCGACCGCGACGATGTCGCGCGGGTCCTGCACCACGCACACCAGTGACGGGTCGCGCCGGTCGTCGAGGCAGAACGAGCACAGCTCGCCCTCGCTGACGTTGAAGCAGCGGCGGCACCAGGTGATGCGCTCCTTCGCCTCGGTGATGGAACGCGCGAGGCGGTTGGCGTCTTCGGGCGCGACCTGCAGCAGGTAGAACGCGATCCGCTGCGCGGACTTCGGCCCGACACCGGGAAGGCGGCCGAGCTCGTCGATCAACGCCTGGACGGGCGCGGCGTAGGGGCTGCTCACGCGGGCGTGGGTACCGCGGCGTCAGCCGAGCAGGCCACCGAGACCACCGAGGTCGACGCCACCGGTGACGCCGCCCATCTGCTCGCCCGCGAGCTCGTTGGCGCGGCGAAGGCCGTCGCTCACCGCGGCGAGGACGAGGTCTTCGAGCATCTCGATGTCGTCGGGGTCGACGACATCGGGCGAGATGCGGATCGACTGCACCTCGCCGGTGCCGCTGACGACGACCTTGACCATGCCGCCTCCCGAGCTGCCTTCCACGGTGGTCTCGGCAAGTGCTTCCTGCGTGGCCGCCATGTCGGCCTGCATCTTCTGCACCTGCTTCATCATCTGGTTGAGCTGCTTCTGGTTGGGCACAAGTCGTCCTCGGTCAGGGATCCTCAGTCGCGGGGGAGCTCTTCGACGACCGTCGCGTCGAAGCTCGCGGTGAACTTCGACACCGAATCTACCGCCGGGTCGGCGGCGTCGGCGTCGACCAGCTGGGTGAGATCGACGAAGTCGTCGGGATCCTCGTCCGGCGGCTCGCCCACCGGCGGCTCGGACTCGGGTGACGAGCTCGGTCGGGCGGGTGTGGCCGCGGTGGGCACCGGGTCGGCGCCACCGCCTTCGAAGCCGTCGTACGCGACGAGCTTGAACATCATCTTGCCGCCGAGTCGTTCGGAGAGCGCGGCGCGGATGGCATCGGCTTCCTTGTGGAAGCGCGGCTTCGCCGACGACAACGAGCGCTCGGCGACGCCGAACGTGATCACGCCCGCCTCCACCGCGATGGGCTGCGCCTCACGCACCGCGGCCTTGGTCGCCGGCGGCAGGCCGGGAAGGATCTGCGCCCACGCCACCACCACGTCGTCGAGGTCGACGTTCGGCGGCGGGCCCGGAATGCCCGGGGGAGTGTCTTCACCGGCCGCGGCGGTAGAGGGCGGAGGCGGAGGGGGTGTCGAAGGCACGGGCGCCGACGGGTCGGCGCTCGCGGCCGCGGCTGCGGCGGCACGTCGCGCGCCGAGGGTGCCGGACCGGCGGGGCGCCGCGGGCTCGGCGGGCTCGGCGCGCGCCGCGACCGATGGGCGCGGGGCACGCGCCGGCTGATCGGACGTGCCCGCACCACCGATGCCCGAGCGCTCGAGCCGTTCCACTCGCTCCAGCAGGACCGCCAGCGGCGGTCCTGCGTCGCGACGCGTCAGCCGCACGAGTGCGATCTCGAGCACCAACCGCGGATCTGCGGCGTCGGTGCCGCGCATGTCGACGACTGCCTGGCCGAGTGTCTCCAGCACGCGGACGAGAAGTCCCGGCCCGACCTGCTCGCCCAACGCGGTGAGCCGCGCGAGCTGGTCCTCCGGCGCGTCGACGCGCACGCGACCTTTCGCGCTCGTGAGCAGGAACACGTCGCGTGTGGTCGTGAGGAGGTCTTCCGTGATGCGGCGAGGATCGTGCCCGGCATCGAGCAACTCGCCGAGCCCGACGATCGCGCCGGGAACGTCCTCGTTGGCGATCGCGTCGAGGAGCGCCATGCGCAGCTCGAACCCGGTGCCGCCGAAGAGCGTCGCCACCGCTTCCGCTTCGAGCGCGCCGTGGGCGATCGCCTGCTCCAGCAACGACAACGCGTCGCGCATCGAGCCCGCCGCGGCACGCGCGATCACGTCGAGCGCGACGGGATCGGCGGGGATGTCTTCGCGGGCGCACACGTCGGCGAGGTGCCCGGTGAGCTCGTCGAGCGTGTACAGCGTGAACTCGAAGTGCTGCGTTCGGGAGCGGATCGTCGGCAGCACGCGCTCGGGACCGGTGGTTGCCAGCACGAACACCACGTGCTCCGGCGGCTCCTCGAGCGTCTTGAGCAACGCGTTCGACGCGTTGGCCGACAGCATGTGCACTTCGTCGATGAGGTACACCTTGTACGAGGCGGTCAGCCCGAGTCCGAGGTGCACGCTCTCGGTGAGCGCGCGGATGTCGTCGACGCTGTTGTTCGATGCCGCATCGAGCTCGAAGAGATCGAGGAACCGACCCTCGGTGATGCCGACGCAGTTCTCGCACACGCCGCACGCGTCGCCGTCGGGGGCCCGGTCGAGGCAGTTGAGCGCCTTGGCGAGGATTCGCGCACTGGTGGTCTTGCCTGTGCCGCGCGGCCCGGAGAAGAGGTAGGCGTGCCCCACGCGCTCGTCGCGCACCGCGTTCCGGAGCGCCGTGCTCACGTGCGCCTGACCGACGAGCTCACCGAACCGCTGCGGCCGGTACTTGCGGTAGAGCGACTGGTACGCCATCGGCGTGGACTGTAGCGACATGCCCTCGCACCGACAGTCGCCGGTTGCATAACGTTGTCACCGTTCCCCCCGGGACCCCGGTCCACCGCTCCCCACTCCGAGGTATCCGCATGCTCGAGCGACTTGCGCGCACGATGTACCGCCGCCGGAAGACCGTGCTCGGCGTCTGGATCGTCGCCCTCATCGGGATCTTCATGCTGTCCGGCGCGGTGGGCGGCGCGTTCAAGACCGAGTTCAAGCTCCCCGGCACCGAGAGCCAGGAGGCCTACGACCTGCTCGCGCGGTCCCCCGATTTCCGTGACCGCCAGATCCAGGCCGAGATCGTGTTCAAGGCCGACCAGGGCATCGACGACCCGGACGTCCAGGCAGCGATGGACGACTTCTTCGCGCAGGTCGACGAGATCCCGAACGTGTCGGTCGTGAGCCCGTACTCCGACGAAGGCGCTTCGCAGGTCAGCCAGAACGGCGAGATCGCGTACGCGCAGCTCAACATGGCCGATCGATCGGCCGAGGGTCTGAAGGAGGTCGCCGACAAGGTCGTCGCGCTCGGCGACCAGGTCGACGTGCAGGGTCTCGAGATCGAGTACGGCGGCAACATGTTCGCCAAGGAGGCGCTGAACGGCAAGAGCGAGGCGATCGGGCTCCTCGCCGCGATCGTCATCCTGCTGTTCGCCTTCGGCTCCGTCCTCGCGATGGGGCTGCCGATCGGCACCGCGTTGTTCGGCATCGGCACCGGCATCGCGATCGTGTCGATCGCGAACAACTTCATCGACATGCCCGACTTCACGACGGCCGCGACCGCGATGATCGGGTTGGGCGTCGGCATCGACTACGCGCTGTTCATCGTGACGCGCTACCGCGAGAACCTCGAGGGAGGACTCGACCCGGAGCGAAGCGTCGTGCGGGCACTCGACACTGCAGGTCGCGCCGTGCTGTTCGCGGGCACCACGGTGGTGATCTCGATCCTCGGCCTCTTGCTGATGCAGACGAGCATCTACCAGGGATCCGCAATCGGCATCGCGATCGGTGTGCTCACGACGATGTTGGCGTCCGTGACGCTGCTCCCCGCGCTGCTGGGTTTCGTCGGCCGCAACATCGACAAATTCGGGATCCACCGACGCAAGGCAACGACCAACACGCGCGAGTCGGTGTGGGTCCGCTGGAGCCACGTGATCCAACGACGGCCGTGGCCGGCACTCATCATCGGGCTCATCATCCTCCTGGTGCTGGCCCTGCCGATGCTCTCGATGCGCTTCGGCCTCGCCGACTCTGGCAACCGTCCCGAGTCCGACACCACCCGCCGCGCCTACGACCTCGTCGCGGAGGGATTCGGTCCCGGCTTCAACGGCCCGCTGCTGCTCGTGGCCGAGACGCCCGACGGTGAGCAGGACGTCGCCGCGCTCACCGACCTGTCGAACCAGCTGAACGGCGCCGAGGGCGTGGCCTTCGCGACGCCTCCGATCTCCAGCGAGGACGGCTCGATCGCGGTGATGCGCGTGTTCCCGACCAGCGATCCGCAGTCGCAGGCCACCGCCGATCTCGTCGAGCGCCTGCGTGACGACGTCGTGCCATCGGTGATCGGCGACGAGGTCGACGTGAAGGTGGGCGGGTTGACGGCGTCGGCCGACGACTTCTCCGCCTACACCGCGGAGCGCATCCCGATCTTCATGGGCGCGGTGCTGCTGCTGTCGTTCCTCTTGCTGATGGTCGTGTTCCGCAGCCTGCTGGTGCCGCTCAAGGCCGTCATCATGAACCTGTTGTCGATCGGCGCTGCGTTCGGCGTCGTCGTCGCGGTGTTCCAGTGGGGATGGGCCGCGGACCTCATCGGCGTCGACCGCGCCACGCCGATCGAGGCCTGGGCACCCGTGTACATCTTCGCGATCGTGTTCGGGCTCTCGATGGACTACGAAGTGTTCCTCCTCTCGCGCATCAAGGAGGAGTACGACCGCACCGGTCACAATGCAACCGCGGTGGCCGACGGGCTCGCGCTCACCGCGCGCGTGATCACCGCAGCGGCCGCGATCATGGTCTGCGTGTTCGGGAGCTTCGTGCTCGGCGACGAGGTGGCCTTGAAGCTGCTCGGTCTCGGGCTCGCGGTCGCGGTGCTCATCGACGCGACGGTCGTGCGGCTCGTGCTCGTGCCGTCGACCATGGAGCTGCTCGGCGACTGGAACTGGTGGCTGCCGAAGTGGCTCGACCGCATCCTCCCCCGCGTGCACGTCGAGTCGAACCGGTCGCTCGAGGAGGAGCTCGCCGAGCTCGCGGCCGAGGAGCAGAAGGAACCGACGACCTGAAGCCGTCGCAAAAGGCTGCGGGATTCACCGAATGGGGT
>JBEVIU010000006.1:0-6335 GCA_040510575.1 Acidimicrobiia bacterium
ACCTGCGCGTGCGCGTCGTCGAGCGCGTGCGGGTCGGCTTCGACCTCGGCCTCCGCCGGGGGCGACTCGACAGGATCTGCGTCGGTGGCGGACACGTCAGTCAACGAGGTTCGGCTCCCCGCGCCAACGCCGCTCGAGCTCGTCGTTGCCGATGCCCTCGTTCTGGATCCGCTCCTGCAGCAGGACGATGCCCTGGAGCAGCGCTTCGGGCCGCGGCGGGCAGCCGGGCACGTACACGTCGACAGGGATGATCTGGTCGACGCCCTTGGTGACGGAGTAGGAGTCCCAGTAGGGGCCGCCGCAGTTCGCGCACGAACCCATCGAGATCACGTACTTGGGGTCGGGCATCTGCTCGTAGAGGCGCTTCACGGCGGGCGCCATCTTGTCGGTGACGGTGCCGGAGACGCAGATGAGGTCGGCCTGGCGTGGGCTCGCCGGGAACGGGATCACGCCGAGGCGCATCACGTCGTAGCGGGGGCTGGCCAGGGCTGCGCCCATCTCGATCGCGCAGCACGCCAGGCCCCACTGGAACATCCACAGCGAGTACTTCCGGCTGTAATTGAGGAGCCAGGTGAGGGGCTTCAGCGCAGGCTTCGAGAGGGTGCCGTTCTCGACTAGGCCCACCGCAGGACCCCCTTGCGCCAGGCGTACACGAGGCCGAGCGCGAGGATCACGATGAAGATCACCATCTCTATGAGGCCGAAGGTGCCGAGGGACTCGAGCTTCACCGCCCAGGGGAAGATGAAGACCGCCTCGACATCGAACATGACGAACAGGAGGGCGTACACGTAGTAGCGGACGTTCGACTGGCCGAAGCCGAGCACCGGGTCGGCGCCGGCCTCATAGGGGATGTACTTCTCGGGTTGGGAACGACTCGGACGGATGAGCCGCCCGACACCGAGCATCGCACCCACCATCAGCAGGGCAGCCCCGATGAACACGGCCACCGCGAGATAATTCCGGTAGAACTCGCTCACGCGCGTGGGCCTCCCGCCCCCTCGCTGGAATGAGGTTTCGGTGATGGGGGTTGGATTTCGGGCGCAGCATAGCTCCGGCCTTTCCGGCCTGGACAAACCGTGAGGGCACCGTGAACACGCGAAGAATCAGCAGGGACATCCCGTCGATCGGTCAGCTGCGACAAGCGTCGGAGCAGGCGCGCAATCGGCTCGCGAACCGGGAACCGCGCACGGCGTTCGTGTTGTCGGGTGGCGGCAACCAGGCCGTCAGCCAGGTGGGCATGCTCCGCGCGCTGCTCGAGCGTGGGATCACCCCCGATGTCGTCGTCGGGACCTCGGCTGGAGCGTGGAACGGCTCGGTGCTCGCGGCCGATCCGACCCTCACCGCCATCGATCGGCTGGGCGAGATGTGGGAGCGGCTGCGCGGCGACGTCATCTTCCCCGGGGGCAGGTTCACCCGCGCCTGGAACCTCCTCACCCGCGACGACCACCTCTTCTCCGACGAGGGCCTGCGGGCGGTGATCGAGCTGGGAGGCACCCCACAGACCTTCGCCGAGCTGGCCGTGCCCCTGCGGGTGATCGCCGCCGACCTCGACTCGGGCGACGAGATCGTGTTCGCCTGTGGCCTGCTGCGCCCTGCGCTGCTCGCCAGCGCGGCGCTTCCCGGGATCTTCCCGCCGGTGCGCTTCGACGGTCGGGTGCTCGTCGACGGGGCGGTGGTGGACACCGTCCCCTTGTCGCATGCGCTGGCGGGCCCGGTCGACCGGGTCTACGTGCTCAACGTGTCGAGCGAGCTCATGCGGCGCACCACGCGGTCGCCGCTCGACGTCCTGGTGAAGGCGTTCGCCATCAGCCGCAAGCAGCGGTTCGAGCTGGAGCTGCGCAGCGTGCCGGAGAGCGTCGAGGTGATCGTGCTCCCGGCGCCGCCCGACGACCGCGAGCTGGTCGACTTCTCGAACCCTGCCCGCTACGTGGCGCAGGCCTACGAGCTCGGCCAGGTCGCGCTCGACGACGCCGAGGCGGCCAAGCGACGTCGCACCAACATCCGCCGTTCCTGGTGGCGCCGCACCGCCGGCTAGCACAGCTGGCCCCAACGAAACTGCGTCGCACGGCGTTGCATGTCAACGCGTGGCGACGCAATTTCGAGGTGCAGAGACCTAGGAATGCTTGCTTCGTTGCATGGCGTCGACGCGGTCCTTGACCGTGATCATCTGGCCCGATGACACGTTGGTCGCGCTCTGCACGAAGCCCATGTGGGTGAACGCCTGGGGGAAGTTGCCGAGCTGACGTTCCGCGACGGGGTCGTACTCCTCGGCGAAGAGACCGACGTCGTTGGCGAGGCCGGCGAGTCGCTCGAACAACGTGCGGGCCTCGTCGAGCCGGCCCTGCATCACGTAATTGTCGGCGAGCCAGAAGGAGCACGGCAGGAACACACCCTCGCCCGGCGGAAGGCCGTCGGCGACCTCGTCGCTCCGGTAGCGCAACACGTATCCGTCGTGCAGGAGCTCCCGCTCGACCGCCGCGACGGTGCCGATCATCCGCTCGTCGGTGGCGGGGAGGAACCCGAACATCGGCATCGTGAGCAGCGAGGCATCCATCGACTTCGAGCCGTATGCCTGGGTGAACGAACCCTTGTCGGCGTCATAGCCCTCGTCACACACTTGTGCGTGGACGTCGTCGCGCGCTTGACGCCACCGGTCGATCGGGCCGGGGAGGCCGAGCTTCTCCGCGGTGCGGACCGCCCGATCGAATCCGACCCACGCCATCATCTTCGAGTGGGTGAAGTGCTGGCGTCCGCCGCGCACCTCCCAGATGCCGTCGTCAGGGTGATGCCAAGCACCTTCGAGGTACTCGAGCAGCGCGACCTCGAAGTCCCACGACCCACCTTCGCTCGACTCGCCGACCGCTTCGCGCATGAGCGACAGCGACGTGAGCACCTCGCCGTACACGTCGAGCTGGAACTGCTCGCTCGCCGCGTTGCCGACGCGCACGGGGCTCGAGCCCTCGTACCCGGGGAGCCAGTCGAGCTCGAACTCGCTCAACCGCCGTTCGCCTCCTGCGCCGTACATGATCTGGAGCTGTGACGGGTCGCCGGCTGCGGCGCGCAGCAGCCAGTCGCGCCACTGGATCGCCTCTTCGCGATAGCCGCCCGCGGTGAGCGCGGTGAGCGCGAGCACGGAGTCGCGCAGCCAGCAATACCGGTAGTCCCAGTTGCGCACACCACCGATCCACTCCGGCAACGACGTGGTGGGCGCGGCGACGATCCCGCCGGTCGGCGCATACGTCATCGCTTTGAGCGCGATGAGCGATCGCATGACGAGGTCGCGGTACTCGCCGCGGTAGGTGCTCTGGCCCGACCACTTGTTCCACCACGACAACGTGTCGTGCAACAGGTTGTGCGTGTCACCCCGGTGGGGCATGGGCTCGTGCGACGGGTTCCAGGACAGCAGGAACGGGATCGAGTCGCCGGGCGAGACCACGAAGTCGGCCACCGTCGAGAGGCCGGCTCCGGTGGTCTCGACGGGTGTGCGCAGCCACATCGAGTTGGCCCCCGCGATGAGGCGCGTGTGGCCGTCGTGGGTGCGTACCCACGGCAGCGCGGTGCCGTAGTCGAAGCGCACGCGAAGGTCCATGTGGATCGGCACCCGGCCCGAGACGCCCTCGACGACGCGCACGACATCGACCGTCTGCTTGCGGATCGGCATGCAGTCGACGATGCGCACCACCCCGTCGTCGGTGTGGAACGTGGTCTCCAACACGAGCGTGTCGCCGCGGTACGAGCGCTCGACGCGGCGGATCCCGCCCGCCGGCGCCAAGAGCCAGCGACCGTGGTCCGGCGTGCCCAACAGGTTCGCGAAGACCGTCTCGGAATCGAAGCGGGGCACGCACAGCCAATCGATCGAGCCGTCCTTGCCGACGAGTGCCGCAGTGTGCGTGTCGCCGATGAGGGCGTAGTCCTCGATGCGTTGGCTCACAGCAGGAACCCTGCGTGGCTCGCCCAGTCGACGAACGTCGACGGCACGATGCCGAGCACGAGGGTCATGACGGCAGCGACGAGCAACACGAGCCCGGTGCACACGTCGACGCGCCGCGCGGACGTGAGCACGGCGAGTCCACCGCCCCCACCGGACGCTGACGCCGCAACCGGTTCGTCGCCGGCCGCGCCCGCTGCGTCTGTCGGGTTCGTCGCCACGGCGAGCGACACACGCAGGTAGGCGAACGACGCCACCACGGTGGCCAGCGCGCCGATCACCACGAGCACGTACTCCTTGGCGTCGGCCGCCGCCGCGAACACCTCGATCTTGGCGATGAACCCACCCGTGAGCGGGATTCCCGCCTGCGCCAGCATGAAGAGCACGAACAACGACCCGAGCACCGGACGGCGCGACGCGAGGCCTCGATACCCGTCGATCGAGTGGTCGGCGTCGCCGTGTGCGCTCAGCACCGTGACGATGGCGAACGAGCCGGCAACCATGAACGTGTACACGAACAGGTAGAAGAGCGCGGCCTCGACACCCTTCACGGTGCCGACCTGGAACGCCATCAGCACGTAGCCCGCGTGCGCGATCGACGAGTAGGCGAGCAGTCGCTTCACGTCGGTCTGGAGCACTGCCCCGATGCTGCCGACGGCGAGTGTGAGCACTGCGAGCACCCACACTGCAGGACGCCAGTCGGCGCGGTACAGCGGAAACGCGGTGGCGAACACCCGGATCAGCGCGGCGAACCCGGCCGCCTTGGTGGCCGACGCCATGAAGGTGGTGACCGGGCTGGGCGCGCCCTGATACACGTCGGGGGTCCAGGTGTGGAACGGCGCGGCCGCGACCTTGAAGCCGAGACCGACGAGCAGGAGCATCATCCCCGCGACGAGCGTCCCCTTCTCGAACAGCGTGTGCTCGGCGAGGAACTGGAGGATGCCGGTCAACGATGTGGAACCGGTGGCGCCGTAGACCAGCGCGATGCCGTAGAGGAAGATCGCCGACGAGAACGCGCCGAGCACGAAGTACTTGATGCCGGCTTCCTGCGAGCTGAGTCGTCGCCGGTCGAACGCGGCGAGCACGTACAGCGGGATCGACAGGATCTCGAGCGCCAGGAACACCACGATCAGGTCGTTGGCGGTGGTCATGATCACCATGCCGAGCGACGAGAACAACATGAGCGCGAGATATTCCGGGCCCTCGAGCTCCTCGCGGCGGAGATAGGACACCGACACGAGGACCGCGAGCGCGGTCGCGATCACCACGACGATCCCGAGGAACACGCCGAACGGGTCGACGCGCACCATGTGGTTGAGCGTCGTGATCGTGCCGTTGTCGCGCACGTCGAACCACTGCCACGCCAACATCGCGCCGGCGGTGAGGATCCCGATCGCGGTGACCACCAGCGCGACCGGCATCGCCGCCTTGTGCTGACGCAGGATCGCGCGCATCAGCACCACCAGGACCGCCGCGCCGCCGAGCGCGAGCTCGGGCGCGATGGCCAGCCAGTCGACGCTCGGCGTCGTCGTCACTTGCCAGCCTCTTTCTCGGATCCGTCGTCTTCTTCGGATCCGGCGTCGCCGGGCTCGGCCTGCGCACCCGATCGCAGCGACTTCGCGATCTTGGGCAGATCCGGTTCCCGGTAGTCCGACTTGCGCTCGAGATCGGCGACGGCCCGACGGACCGACGGCTCGATGCGGTCGAGTGCCGGCTTGGGGTAGATCCCGAGGAACAGCGACAAGGCCAACAGCGGCGCGACCACGATGACCTCGCGGAACGTGACGTCGCGCATCTTGGCGTTCTCGCCCGTGGGCTTGCCCGTGAACGCCCGCTGGAACGCCCACAGTGCGTACACCGCGGCGAGCACCACGCCGGTGGTGGCGACGATCGCGAACGGACGCTCGACCACGAACGTGCCGGTGAGCGCCAGGAACTCCCCGATGAACCCCGAGAAGCCGGGGAGCCCGATGCCAGCGAACATCGCGATGAGGAACATGGCGGTCATGATCGGAGCCGACTTCCACACGCCGCGGTACGCGCTGATCTCACGCGTGTGACGGCGCTCGTACAGCATGCCGATCACGAGGAACAGCGCACCGGTGGTGAGCGGGTGGCTGAGCATCGTGAACACCGCGCCGTCGATGCCGATCACCGTGAGCGAGAAGATGCCGAGCACCACGAAGCCCATGTGCGCGACCGACGAGTAGGCGATCACGCGCTTCAGGTCGGTCTGCATCGCCGCGACGATCGCGCCGTAGATGATGCCGATGACCGCGAGGGTGAGGAAGATCGGAGCGAGATCGACCGACGCCTGCGGGAACAGCTCGAACGAGAACCGCAGCAGGCCGTACGCGCCCATCTTCAAGATGACACCGGCCAGCACGACCGAGCCCGCAGTCGGGGC
>JBEVIU010000007.1:0-7554 GCA_040510575.1 Acidimicrobiia bacterium
CACACAACTTCGTCGCCGAGGGGATCGTCACCCACAACTCGATCTACAAATTCCGCGGGGCGGACTTCCGGAACCTGATGCGGTTCGAGGAGGAGTTCCCCGACGCCACCGTGTTCGTGCTGGAGCAGAACTACCGGTCGAGCCAGCACATCCTCGACGCCGCCAACGCGGTGATCGCCAACAACGCGGCGCGCCGTCCGAAGCACCTCTGGACCGAGCAGGTCGGCGGCGAGCTGATCACGCGCTACCACGCCGAAGACGAGCACGACGAGGCGTCGTTCGTGGTGAACGAGACGCTGCGGCTCGTCGACACCGAGGGCGTTCGGCTCAGCGAGGTCGCCGTCTTCTACCGCACCAACGCGCAGAGCCGCGTGATCGAAGAACAACTGGTGCGCGCAGGTGTCGCATACCGCGTCGTCGGTGGGGTGAAGTTCTACGACCGGCGCGAGGTGAAGGACATCCTCGCCTACCTCCGCGCGCTCGTGAACCCCGACGACGAGGTGAGCTGGCGGCGCGTCGTCAACACGCCGAAGCGCGGCGTCGGCGACACGTCGGTGAACCGTGTCACCGCGTACGCGCAGGGCGCGCACCTCACATTCCGCGACGCGCTCGCGCGCGCCGACGACGCCGGCGTGAACGGCAAGGCGTTGGGCGGCATCCGTGACCTGCTCGAGCTGTACACCGGCTTCGAGACCGCCGCGAAGGAGGGTGTTGCGAACACCGTCGAGGTGATCCTCGAGCACACCGGCTACCTCGCGGAGCTGGAGGCCGAGCGGTCGATCGAGGCGCGCGGGCGCATCGAGAACCTGCAGGAGCTCGTGGGTGTGTGTCGGGAGTTCGACGAGACGCTCGACGCGGGCGACGTGTCGGGGCTGCCGGGCATCGCCGGCATCGGCACCGCGACCGAGACGGGCGAGGTCACGATCCCGTTCGGCCTCGCACGGGTGGAGGCCTTCCTCGAAGCGATCTCGCTCGTCACCGACATGGACACCGCCGAAGGCGCTGAGGGCGAGTACAGCGCCGTCACGCTCATGACGCTGCACTCGGCCAAGGGCCTCGAGTATCCGGTGGTGTTCCTCACCGGGATGGAAGACGGCGTGTTCCCGCACGTGCGGAGCCTCGGCGACCCCGACGAGCTCGAAGAGGAACGGCGCCTCTGCTACGTGGGGATCACGCGTGCACGCGAGCGGCTGTACCTCACGCACGCGTGGAGCCGCATGCTGTTCGGAGCCACCGACTACTACCCACCGAGCCGGTTCCTCGCCGAGATCCCGGACGAGCTCATGCGCGCCCTCGGCGAGGAGCGCTCGAGCAGCCGTCGCGGTGGGAGCCCAGAGCGACACCGCGAGGCCGTCGCCACGGCTGCGATGGCGTCGGGGCGCGCCTACGGGAACGGCAACCCGCCCCGCACTGCGGTCACCACCACCGGTGCACGCGGCGCCGAACGCGCCGGGCTGCGCATCGGCGACGATGTCACCCACGAGAAGTTCGGCGAAGGCGTGGTGCTGGAGCTGTTCGGCGACGGCGACAAGACCGAGGCGCTGGTGAACTTCCGCGGCGTCGGCGAGAAGCGTCTGCTCCTCGCCTGGGCCCCGCTCCACAAGGTCGTCACCTAGCTGGCGGGGGCAGGCTCCTTCTTGCGGAGGTCGACGAGCAGGATGTCGTTGCCGTCCTTGCGGGGGTCGACGATCGTCACGTAACGGGCGAGATCCTCGCTGGTCTGGATGTCGCCGTGGCAGTCGACGAAGCTCTTTCCTTCGTCCTTGATCCGAATGTGACAGTCCTTCGTGCCCGGGAGCACGTTCGAGAGGGCGACGAGCTGCCCACCTTCGAGAGCGAACATGATGCTCCGGTTGCCGCCGAACGGGTCGGGCACGTAGAACGGGCCGCCTTCCTTCACCGAGCGCTTGATGTCCTTCGCCGCGCCGGCCTGGAACGGCTCGTACTTCGTCGGGCTCCCGCCCTGACCGGTGGCCAGCAACAGCACGAGCGCCACGAGCACCCCGGCGACGACGACCAGCAGGGTGGCGAAGATCAGGATCCGCGTGTCGTCGCGCGACGGGGCCATTGGCACTGGTGTATGGCCTCGTCGGCGAAAAAGTCCAGTCGGGCGGGCGAAATCGGCGGCCTCGGTTTGTGATGCGCTGGCGGATCGACCACCATTCCGTGGCCAGTCCGACATGCCAGTCGACATGCCAGTCGACGCGCCAGTCGCACACGACCACGAGAGGCCAATCGGTGGATCTGTTCGAGTATCAGGGCAAGCAGCTGTTCGCGCGGTACGGGATCCCCGTGTCGCCGGGCGCGCCGGCCGACACGGTGACCGAAGCGGTGGAGGCAGCCGACCAGCTCGGCTACCCGGTCGTCGTGAAGGCGCAGGTGCAGGTGGGCGGTCGCGGCAAGGCCGGCGGCATCAAGCTCGCGGCTGATTCCGCCGAGGCCCGCACGCACGCGTCGGCCATCCTCGGGATGGACATCAAGGGCCACACCGTCGAGGTGATCTGGATCGAGAAGGCGAGCGACATCGAGGCGGAGTACTACGCGTCGTTCACGCTCGACCGTGCGGCGAAGCTCCACCTCGGGATGCTCTCCGCCGAAGGTGGTGTCGAGATCGAGCAGGTCGCGGAGGTCAACCCCGACGCGATCGCGAAGATCCACGTCGATCCGGTCGACGGCCTGAGCGAGGCCCAGTGCCGCGCGTGGGTGGAGTCGGCGAACCTCGATCCGAGGGCAGTCGACGGCGCGGTCGACGTGCTGATGAAGCTCTACGAGGCGTACGTCGACGGCGACGCCGACCTGGTCGAGATCAACCCGTTGATCCTCACGCCGGATGGTCGTGTGCACGCGCTCGACGCGAAGGTCACGCTCGACGACAACGCGGTGTTCCGTCACCCCGACTACGTCGAGTACGACGCCACGCAGGTGCGCGACGCTCGTGAGCAGTTCGCGCACCAGCGCGGCCTGCAGTACGTCGGACTCGACGGCTTCGTGGGCGTGATCGCCAACGGCGCGGGGCTCGCCATGAGCACCGTCGACATCGTGAACCAGGTCGGTGGCGAGCCGGCCAACTTCCTCGACATCGGTGGCGGCGCCAACGCGGACGTGATGGCTGGCGCGCTCGAGGTGATCATCAGCGACGCCAACGTGCGCTCGATCTTCATCAACATCTTCGGCGGCATCACGAAGGGTGAAGAGGTGGCGAACGGGATCGTGCAGGCGCTCGAGCGCGTGAAGATCGATGCGCCGATCGTGATCCGCCTCGACGGTACCAACGCCGACGAGGGTCGCGCGATCCTCGAGCCGCACCTGTCGGACACGCTCCAGATGGAAACAACCATGATCGATGCGGCCAAGAAGGCCGTCGAGCTCGCAGGAAAGGCGTAGCAGTGGCGATCTTCGTCGACGAGAACACCAAGGTCGTCTATCAGGGCCTCACGGGTGGACAGGGCAGCTTCTACGGCCCGCTCAATCGTGACTACGGCACCCAGGTGGTCGCGGGCACGAGCCCGAAGAAGGCCGGCACTGAGGTGTCGGGGATCCCGGTGTTCGCCAACGTGGCCGAGGCGATCGCCGCGACCGGCGCGACTGCGTCGTGCATCTTCATCCCGGCGCCGGGCGTGAAGGCCGCGGTGATGGAAGCGGCGGAAGCGGGCATCGAGTTCATCGTGTGCATCACCGAAGGTGTGCCCGCGCACGACGAAGCGTGGTTCTACAACTTGCTCAAGCGCGACTTCCCGTCGGTGCAGCTGCTCGGCCCGAACTGTCCGGGCATCATCAGCCCGGGCAAGGCGAACATCGGCATCACCGCCGGTCACATCGCGAAGGCCGGCGGTCCGGTCGGCATCGTGAGCCGCTCCGGCACGCTCACGTACCAGGCGCTCTACGAGCTCAAGCAGAAGGACATCGGGGTGACCACGTGCGTCGGCATCGGTGGCGACCCGGTGCCCGGCACCACGTTCATCGACTGCCTCGAGCGCTTCGAAGCCGACCCCGAGACCACGGCGGTGATGATGATCGGTGAGATCGGTGGCTCGGCCGAGGAAGAGGCGGCGGAGTTCATCAAGACCAAGATGACCAAGCCGGTCGTCGCCTACGTGGCCGGTGTGACCGCTCCCCCCGGCAAGAAGATGGGCCACGCGGGCGCCATCGTGTCGGGCGGAAAGGGCACGGCCGACGCCAAGATGGACGCACTGCGTGACGCGGGCGCCGAGGTCGGCATGAACCCGACCGAGGCCGGGGAGCTCATGGCCGCGATCGTCGCCAAGCTGTAGTCGGCCCGAGTGTCAGGCGGCGTCGGCCTGGAGCAGGCCGGGGTCTCTGGCGCTGGTGCCGCCCTCGGGCGCGGTCGGGGGTGGCAGAAGATCGTCGTTGCCGTCGTCGGGCTCGCCGAAGATCGGCGCGAGCAACCACGCCAATCCGCCGAGCACCACTGCGAACCCGAGCGCGATCGCGCCCACTCCCTCGGCTTCGTCGGGCGCGATGTCGACGAGGATCGCCACCAGGCCCCAGAACGCGGTGAGCACACCGAGCCAAGTGGTCCCGCGACGCTGATCGCCGGCCGCGCCGATGATGCCGATCGCGCAGCCGATGAGCACCGCGACGATGCCCCCGGCGAGCACGCTCTCGTCGCCGGCCAACGACACGCCACCGAGGATCGCGCTGATCGACCCGACCACGAGAAAGGGCGTGGCCGTGCCGGCGAGGCGACGGTTGTCGGCGATCGCGCCGATGATCAGGAATGCGATCCCGATCACCATGATCGCGGCGCGCGTCGCGTCGACGTTGTCGCTGCCTGATGCTCCCGACAGAGCCCCGTTGGTGATCGGGCTGCTCGCGACGGTGGAACCGAACACGCCGCCCGCGTTGTTGCCCGCGACTTCGAACGCGACCCAGAACGTGAAGGTGACGAGCGAGCCCGCGAGCAGCACCGCCCGGCCGCGCGTCCACCCGAGGAGGTAGAGCGCGGCGTAGCTGAACAGGGTGAGGAGGAGCACGCCGCGGAACTCGCTGCGCCCGGCATCGTCGGTGGCGAGGGCGAACAGCCACAACAGCGGCACGGTGAGCACGAGCGCGGTGACCGCTGCGCTGCGCAGTGGCCCCGGGCCGCGCACGCCGATGGCGAACGCGGCGGCGATGAGCACGAGGCTCAGCACCACTCCTGGTACTTGCGGGTCGTCGTTGTCGATCGCGGCGACGAATGCGACCATCGCCACCACCGCGAAGCCGCCCGACGTGGCCCCGAGCACGTGCGCGAACCCGGGCCGTGGCCGCCGTTCGGCGCGCCAACCCAGGTAGCGCTCCTTGCGCGGCGCGATCGGTTGGCCTGTATCCGTCATTGCATCCCCCTCCGGCAGTGCCGGTGTCGGCTCAGTAGCTCGGGCCGGCGCTGCCGGCGCGTTCTTTCTGGAGCAGCACCGCGCCGATCAGCGACGCGACGCAGGCGATCAGGATGGCCCAGAAGCCGATGCCGAAGCTCGTGCCGAAGCCCCGGTCGTTCAGCAGGAACGCCACCGCGTACAGGGTCGCGAAGAAGCCGAGCACGAGATGGATCTGCTCCCAGGTGAAGCCGAGCGGACGGCTCGGCAGCGTCACGCGGGTGAACTTCGCGAGGGCGATCTGCAACGCCATGATCATCACGAAGATGGCCATGAGCGCAGCGAGCGGGAAGAGCCCTGAGCTCCAGACGTTCGCGCCGGTGTCCCCGACCGTGTAGAAGTCGAAGAAGGAGAAGATCAGCGCGATGGCGCCCGACGCCAGGATCGTGATCTCCCCCGGCGTCGGGCTCGTGGAGCTCGCCATTCCGTCGCCCGGCTCTGCCTGGCCAGGCGTCAGGCTGCGGGAGGTGCCGGAGGCGTGCCGCCGGTCGACTTCTTCGGCAGCTCGTCGGCTTCCTTCACGTTGAGGAACGCCCCGACGACCAGACCGATCGACGCCGCGAAGCCGAGGAAGATCCCGATCTTGCGCTCCTTGTCGATCCCGGTCCCGCTGATGTCGACGCCGTTGGTCCCCGGGCCCGTGATGATCTTGATGAGGATGAAGATCGCCGCGACCGTCGCGATCCCGAGCGCGATCTGGTTCCAGGTGACCGAGCCGAGGGTCGGGAGGGCGACGCCCTGCATCTTCAGCACCACGAACACGACCAGGGCCACGCCGAGGATCACCGCGAGCCAGCAGAGCGTGAACGTCCAGGCGCTGCGTGACTCCGAGAACCCGCCGATGCTGAAGCCGAGCCACGGGAAGAACGAGAAGATCAGCAGCAGGATGCCGCTGACGCCGATGACCTTGTCACCGGTGCTGAGCTTGCTGAGATCCATGGGATGCCTCCGTAGGGCCGGGCATACCCGCCTGGCGTTCCGTGCATCTCAGCATGGCGAGCCGTCGACTTCAAGGACCCTGACCTGGTGATCCGACCGCTGAAATCGGGCGGGCGCTGGGCTACGTTGCTCCAGTGGGTCGGATCGCGGTGCTGGCATCGGGAAGTGGCACGAACCTCCAGGCCATGCTCGACGCCGACCTTCCCATCGTGCTGGTGCTCGCCGACCGCGAATGCGGCGCTCTCGGCGTCGGGAGCGCGGCCGGCGTGCCGGTCGAGCTCGTGGAGCGAACCGACTTCTCCAAGGGCTTCGACCGGGTCGCATACACCCACGACGTGGTCGACGTGCTGCGTGCGCACGACATCGATCTCATCGCGATGGCCGGGTTCGGCACCATCCTCGAGAAGCCCGTGCACGATGCGTTCCCCGACCGGGTCGTGAACACGCATCCGGCGCTGCTCCCTGCGTTCAAGGGGTGGCACGCGGTCGAGGAAGCGCTCGCGGCAGGCGTGAAGGTCACGGGTGTCACCGTGCACCTCGCGCGCCTCGAGGTCGACGACGGCCCGATCCTGGCGCAGGAGCCGGTCCGGGTGATGCCGGGCGACACCGTGGAGACGCTGCACGAACGGATCAAGACCACGGAGCGCACGCTGTATCCAGCGGTCCTCCGCCAACTGATCGACGACACCTCCGAAGGGATTTGATGCGCGCGCTGCTGTCGGTCTGGAACAAGTCAGGACTCGTCGAGTTCGCTCGCGGTCTGCACGAGCTGGGATGGGAGCTCGTGTCGTCGGGCGGTACCGCCACCGCGATCGCGGATGCCGGCGTTCCGGTGATGCCGCTGGCCGAGGTCACGGGATTCCCCGAGATGCTCGATCATCGCGTGGTCACCCTGCACCCGACGGTGCACGGTGGGATCCTCGCCGATCGTGGGAAGCAGTCGCACCTCGACGACATGGAGGAGCACGGCATCGTCGCGTTCGACATGGTCGTCACCAACCTCTACCCGTTCGTGGAGTCGCCGGGGATCGAGACGATCGACATCGGCGGCCCGGCGATGACGCGCGCGGCGGCGAAGAACCATGCGTGGGTCGCGGTGGTCACGAGCCCTGACCAGTACGACGGCGTGCTCGCGGAGTTGCGCGAGCACGGTGCCGTGACCGACGACACGCGGCGCACACACGCGCTCGAGGCGTTCTCGCACACCGCCGCGTACGAAGCGGCGATCGGTGCATGGCTC
>JBEVIU010000008.1:0-4700 GCA_040510575.1 Acidimicrobiia bacterium
TTCGAAGACGTCGCCGCGCTCGTCGCGCTCTACCGGCCGGGCCCGATGGGCACGAACATGCACAACGACTACGCCGACCGCAAGAACGGCCGCAAGCCGGTGAGCTACTACCACGCCGACCTCGAGGAGATCCTCGCCCCCACCTACGGGTTGATGATCTACCAGGAGCAGCTCATGCGAGTTGCGCAGCGCCTCGCCGGCTACTCGCTGGGTGAGGCCGACACGTTGCGCAAGGCGGCGGCGAAGAAGAAGCGCGACCTCATGGCCAAGGAGCGCTCCAAGTTCGTCGACGGGTGCGTCGCCAACGGCCACTCGGCGGCCTTCGCCGAGCAGATGTTCAACGTGATCGAGCCCTTCGCCGACTACTCGTTCCCGAAGGCGCACGCGACGGGGTACGGCTTCGTGGCGTACCAGACGGCATGGCTCAAGGCGAACCACCCGGTCGAGTACCTCGCGGCCCTCCTCACCAGCGTGAAGTCGAACAAGGACCAGACGGCCGTCTTCCTCAACGAGTGCCGTCAGCTCGGCATCGACGTGCTCGTGCCCGACGTGAACGCGTCGGAGTCCGACTTCTCGGTACGTCCCGCGAACCCGGAGACGGGCGACGCGCCCGCGATCCACTTCGGGATGTCAGCGGTGCGCAACGTGGGCGAGGGGGTCGTCGCGCAGATCGTGGTCGCCCGCGAGGAGGGTGGCCCGTTCACCGACTTCTACGACTTCTGCGACCGGGTCGACCCCCAGGTGCTCAACAAGCGGACCATCGAGTCGCTCATCAAGGCTGGTGGCTTCGATTCGCTCGACCACCCGCGCCAGGGACTCTTCCAGGTGTCGGAGACGATCCTCGACACCGTCATCGACCGTCGCCGCAACGAGGCCGAAGGTCAGTTCGATCTGTTCTCCGCTCTCGCCGACGCGCCGGGGACCACGCCCGTCGAGCTGGGGGGCGGCAACCGCACCCTGATCCCCGACACCGAATTCCCGAAGTCACAGCGGCTCGCGTTCGAGAAGGAGATGCTCGGGCTCTACGTCAGCGAGCACCCGATGCTGGGTGCCGAGCGGGCGCTGCGGCGCTACGTCGACTGCTCGCTCACCGAGCTGCGCGACGCGCGCGAGGGCGAGATGCGCTCGGTGGGCGGCGTGATCACCGCGCTCAACCGCAAGTACACGCGGCGCGGTGACCTCATGGGCACGTTCGTGCTCGAGGATCTCGCCGCCGCGCTCGAGGTGATGGTGTTCCCGAAGACGATGGCGCAGTACGGGCACCTCCTCGCCGACGATGCGATCGTGGTGGTGAAGGGCCGGGTCGACCAGCGCGACGACCAGCTCAAGGTGATGGCGATGGAGATCACGCGGCCCGAGCTCGTGCTCGACGGTGGGCCGCCGGTGCGCATCAAGGTGCGCATCAACGGTCTGTCCGACGCGAAGGTGACCCGCCTCAAGGAGCTCCTGTCGGAGCACCCGGGCGAGAGCCCGGTGTTCGTGCACCTCGAGAGCCCCGAGAAGACCACGGTGTTGCGACTCGGCGACGAGCACCTCGTCGACGGCGGCAACGGCCTCTTCGCCGAGCTGCGAGTGCTCCTCGGCGCCGACTGCATCGCCTGAAGCGTCCGATCCCGCGCCCGCGGTCGCAGGTGTGGGCCCGGCGAGCGCGTGTGCGAAGCTCTCGGCATGCGCATCGGGGTGGTCGGAGGCACAGGACCGTTGGGGAAGGGGATCGCGTTGCGACTGGCGGACGCCGGTCACGACGTCGTCCTCGGGTCACGCGACGAGGCCAGGGCCGCCGGGATCGTGGCCGAGCTCGGGGAGCAGTGGGGTGCGCGGGTCGCGACCCTTGCGCCCGGAACGAACGAGGCTGCGGCGGCCGATCGGGTCGTCTTCCTCGCCACCGTCTGGGATGCGGCAGTGCCCACGGCACGCGATCTCGCCACTCGCCTCGACGGTGCCGTCGTCGTGAGCGTGGCCAACGGGCTCGAGAAGGTCGGACGCCAGTTCCGTCCGGTCCTGCCGCCCGAGGGCTCGGTGACCGCGGCGGTCGCCGCGGCCGCGCCCGGTGCGAAGGTCGTCGCCGCGCTCCAGCACGTTCCCGCCGCCTCGTTGATGGCCCTCGACCAGGATGCGTCGTGCGACGTGCTCGTCGCGGGAGATGACGACGACGCCCGGTCCACGGTGATCGCACTCGTCGACCAGGTCGCCGGCCTGCGCGGGCTCGACGCGGGAGGACTCCACAATGCCGTGGGGATCGAGTCCTTCGCCGCCGCGATGCTGACCGTCAACTTGCGTCACAAGGGGGAGACGACCCTCCACCTCGGCGGCGTCGGCGAGCGGCTCCGCGCCAAGGCGGCAGGGGAGCGATGACGGCAGGGAAGCGATGACGGCAGGGAAGCGATGACGGTCCAGATCTACGACACCGCGCAGCGCGCGGTGGTGCCCTTCGAGGTCGGGCCCACGGTGACGATGTACGTGTGCGGCATCACACCGTACGACTCGACCCACCTCGGCCATGCGGCCACGTACCTCACCTACGACGTGCTCATCCGTCGCTTGGAGGAGCTCGGTCACGAGGTGCGGATGGTGCGCAACGTCACCGACGTCGATGACTCGATCCTGCCCAAGGCGCGCGAGCTCGGCGTGCCCTATCTCGAGCTCGCGGAGGCCGAGCTCACCCGGTTCCGCTCCGACATGGAAGCGCTCGAAGTTCGTCCTCCGGTGGCCGAGCCGCGCGCGACCGAGTCGATCGATGGCATGATCGAGATGATCACGACCCTGCTCGATCAAGGTCAGGCGTACGTCGCGCACGGCACGGCGTACTTCGACGTGTCGACGTTCCCGACGTTCGGCGCGCTGTCGCACTATCCGCCGGACGAGATGGTGCGCCTCGCGCGTCAGCGGGGCGGCAACCCCGACGATCCTCACCGTCGCGACCCGCTCGACTTCGTGCTCTGGCAGCCGTCCTTGCCCGACGAGCCGTCGTGGAACGCGCCGTTCGGTGTGGGCCGACCCGGGTGGCACGTCGAGTGCTCCGTGATGGCGATGGCGAACCTCGGCACCACCATCGACCTCCACGGTGGCGGCACCGACCTGATCTTCCCGCACCACGAGTGCGAGATCGCCCAGAGCGAGAGCATCACCGGCGAGCCGTTCTGCCGGCACTGGGTCCACTCGGCGATGGTGAGCTACGAGGGCGAGAAGATGTCGAAGTCACTCGGGAACCTCGTGTTCGTGAGCGACCTGCTGAAGCGGGCCGACGCGCGTGCGATCCGCCTCGCGCTCATGCGGCATCACTACCGGGCCGGCTTCGAGTGGTACGACACCGACCTCGACGAGGGCAACGCCCTGTTGCACCGGTTGCTCGCAGCGGCGGAGCGACCCGACGGCGCCGACCCCCGTCCGTTCGCGGCGCAGGTGCGCGCCGCCATCGACGACGACCTCGATGCGCCGCGTGCGCTCGAGGCGCTCGACGACCTCGCCAGCGCGATCCTGTCGGGTGGAAGCGACACCGCTGCGCCCGGCGTGCTGCGGGAGCTCGGCGCGCTCCTCGGGATCGACCTCGCTCGGCCGATCACGTCGGGCGCCTGAACTGCTCGCTGGTACCGTCGGCTGATGCCGAGCCCCGACGCGACGCCCGACATGGTGCCCGAGATCACGATCACGTTCCCCGACGGGAACACGCGCACCGCGGCGCGGGGCACGACCGCCGCGGAGCTCGCCGCCGCGATCGGTCCTCGGCTCGCCAAGGCGGCACTGGCGGCGCGGGTCGACGACGGCTGGTACGACCTCGACCGTCCGATCGACCACGACGCGACGGTGGCGATCATCACGCCCGACACCGCCGATGGCAGGGAGGTGCTGCGTCACTCCACGGCGCACGTGATGGCCCAAGCGGTCACCGACCTGTTCCCGGGTGCGCAGTATGCGATCGGACCGGCCATCGCCGACGGCTTCTACTACGACTTCTCGCTGCCGGGTGACGCCCACTTCTCCGACGACGACCTCGAGCGCATCGAGGCGCGCATGCGCGAGATCGTGAAGGCCGACGAGCCGTTCGTACGGGAGGAGCTGGCGCGCGACGAGGCACTCGCAGTGTTCGCCGACCAGCCGTACAAGCGCGAGATCATCGAGCGGGTCGACCCGGGCGACAGCACGGAGATCGGCGACGGGCAGGTGATCTCCGTCTACCGCAATCCCCACGCGGGCGACAGCGCTCCGTTCGTCGATCTGTGCCGGGGACCGCACGTGCCGTCGACCAAGCGGCTCGGCGCGTTCAAGCTCACCAAGGTCGCGGGCGCGTACTGGCGCGGCGACGAGAAGCGCCCGATGTTGCAGCGCATCTACGGCACCGCGTGGGAGTCGAAGGCGGCGCTGGAGGAGCACCTCCATCGGCTCGAGGAAGCGGAGAAGCGCGATCACCGCAGGCTCGGCGCCGAGCTCGACCTGTTCTCGTTCCCCGAGGAGATCGGCTCGGGGCTCGCGGTGTTCCACCCGAAGGGCGGCACCGTGCGTCGCGTGATGGAGGACTACTCGCGCCGGCGTCACGAGGAGGCCGGCTACGAGTTCGTGAACTCGCCGCACATCACGAAGGGGAAGCTCTTCGAGGAGTCAGGCCATCTCGACTGGTTCGCCGACGGGATGTACCCGCCGATGGAGCTCGACGGCGGCACCGACTACTACCTCAAGCCGATGAACTGCCCGTTCCACATCCT
>JBEVIU010000009.1:0-7372 GCA_040510575.1 Acidimicrobiia bacterium
GCGAGATGCACTCGCGCCATGCCGCCGCGGCCTACTTCGGGCCCGAGCTCGTAGCGGTTCGCGAGCACGCGCGCCTCGGTGGCCATCAGGCGAGGCTACCGACCACCATCGCGGGTTCCGGTGCAGACGAGCGAGCCGAAGCGATCGTCATCCTTGGGCCAGTGCCGCTTCCAGCATGCGACCGGCGAGCGGAGCAGCCACCACGCCACCGGTCTGTTCGGTGTTCACGCCTTCCGCGCTCTCGATCATCACCGACACCGCGTAGCGCGGGGCCTCGGCCGGCGCGAAGGCCACGAACCACGCATGGGGGGCAGCTCCCTCGATACCTGTCTGCGCGGTGCCGCTCTTGCCCGCCACGGTCACGCCGGCGATCTGCGCCGAGGTCCCGGTGCCGTTGGCGACGACGTTGACCATCATGCTCGTGACCACCGCCGCGGTCTGGGGCGTCGTGCACGTCTTCCAGACCTCGGGGGCGATGTCAACCAACACGTTGCCGTCACTGTCGGTGATCTGCTGGGCCACGTGCGGCATCATCATCACGCCGCCGTTGCCGATCCCCGCCGCGACCATGGCCATCTCGAGCGGTGTGACCGCCACCGGGTTCTGTCCGATGCCTGCCCGAGCGAACGACGGCTTGTCGTTGTCGAAGGAGCCGGCCGGAGGACCCACGCTCGCCACTGCGGATGGCTCGAGGTCGAGGGGCGGGTTGTCACCCGCCGCCACGCCGCAGTTGGCCATGCGGGGCACGAAGTCCTCGCCGAGGTCGAGGCCGAGCTTGGCGAACACCCAGTTGCACGACTGGGTGAACGCCTGGAAGAGCGTGCCGCCGCACGACTGCCTACCGAAGTTCTCCAGGGCGGTGCTCGACTGTGGAAGGTCGATGTGGTCTTGCGAGGGGAAGACCGGGTCGGTCGGCGTCACGAGCCCCGCGTCGAGCGCTGAGATCGCGGTGACGGTCTTGAACGTCGATCCCGGCGGGAACAGCTCGCGGTACGAGCGGGGCAGCAGCGGCTTGGCCGGATCGGTGTTGTAGACGAAGAACGCGCCGTTCACCGCCGCGGTGTCGTGCCCGGCGAGCGGGTTCGGATCGAAGGTGGGGTTCGAGTACATCGCGAGCACCGCGCCGGTCTTCACATCGAGCAGCACGACGGAGCCCTTCCGCCCGTCGAGTGTGTCGACCGCGGTCTGTTGCAGGCTCCGCCTGAGGGAGAGCACGACGTTCTGCGTGTCCTGCTTGCCCTGCACGATGTCGCCGATGTTGCCGAGGTTCACGCTCTTGTCGCGCCCGGTCAGGTTGCGGTTGTAGCTCGCCTCCGCGCCGGTGTTGCCCTGCAGGAACGACTGGTAGCCGCTGATCTGCGCGAACAGGCCGCCGAGCGGGTATTCGCGCTGGTACTTGAAGTCGCTGTCGCCGGTGACCGGCACCGAGCGGGCGACGATCTCGCCGTCGGCGGTGAGGATCTGGCCGCGCGCTTGGTTGTACGCGTCGAGGGTCTTGCGCACGTTGCGGGGATCGTTGGCCAGGCGCTTGGCGTCGACCACCTGGAAGTAGGTCAGCTGGCCGACCAGGATCAGGATGAGCACCGTCACCGCGATGCCCACCTGTCGGATGGCGCGGTTCACGGCCCCGTCCCCGTACGGCGAGCCGGCTCCGTGCCTCCACGGCGAGCCGGTGCGCCGGCGCTGCCGTCACCGATCGACGCGGTGGTGCGCGCCCGTGGCTGCTCTGCCGCGGCGATCGTCTCGTCGGAGATGCGCAACAGCAGCGCGACGATCACGAAGTTGGCGATGAGCGACGACCCGCCGTACGACACGAACGGCAACGTCACGCCGGTGAGCGGGATCACGCGTGTGACCCCGCCGACGATCACGAACGTCTGCACGCCGATGATCGTGGTGAGGCCGGCCGCGAACAGCTTCGAGAACGGCCGTTCCGCCTGCACCGCGATGCGGAACCCACTCCCGACGAACAGAAGGAAGAGGATGCACACCGCGGCGGTGCCGATCAGGCCGAGCTCCTCGCCGATGGCGGAGAACACGAAGTCGGTCGAGGCGTTGGGGATCTTCTGCGGGCTGCCGAGGCCGAGTCCGGTGCCCGCGAAGCCACCGGATCCGAACGCGAACATCGACTGCACGATCTGGAAGCCTGTCGTCTGCGACACCGACCACGGGTCGACCCAGGCCGTCACGCGGTCCTGCACGTGTCCGAACAGCTGGTAGGCGATCACCGCGCCACCGATGAAGAGCCCGAACGCCACGAGGAGGTACGAGGCGCGTTCGGTGGCGATGTAGAGCATCGCCGCGAACACGGCGAAGAAGAGGAGCGAGGAGCCGAGGTCCTTCTGGCGCACCATCACCAGGATCGACACGCTCCACGCGAGGAGGAGCGGGCCGAGGTGCTTCGGATCGGGGAGCGCGAGCCGCCCGATGTGACGGGTCCCCGACGACAGGAGCTCGCGCTTCTCCACCAGGTAGGCGGCGAAGAACACCACGAGCAGCACCTTCGCCAGCTCGCCGGGTTGGAAGTTGAGCGGCCCGAGGCGTACCCACAGGCGGGCGCCGTTGATCTCCTGGCCGACGACGGGCAACAGCGGAATCAGCAGCGCCGCGATGCCGAGCAGCAGGAACGTGTACTTGTACCGCTCGAGGTCGCGCACGCGGCGCACGAGGATGAGCGTGAGCACGAACGCGCCGACGCCAACCGCGATCCACACGGCTTGGACGCGCGCGAGGTCGCGGTCGAGGCGCGACACGGTCACGAAGCCGATGCCGTTGAGCACCGCGGCGATCGGGAGCAGCGTGGCGTCCGCGCGCGATGCAAAGCGACGCACCGCCAGGTGCGCAACCAGATACAGCCCGAGCACGGCGAGGAGGAACACCCACAGGTCGGGGGGAAGGTCGGTGGTGTCCGCGAGCAGCAGCAGCACGTAGCCGCCCGCGGTGACGACGACCGCCATGAGCCCGAGTCCGAGCTCTTGGCCGCGCCGCCGGCGCGCCACGGGCGATCCCATCGGCTTCACCTGCGCCGCCTCACGGGCCGGTGGCGATCGTGGTGGTCGGCGTGTCGGTGCTCGGCGCCAACGTGGTGGTCGTGGGAGCGGGTGAGGTCGTGGTGGTGGTCGCGGCCGCGGCGGCGTGGGCGCGCAGTCTCGCCACGAACGCGTTCGCGTCGTCGACCGACGAGAAGGTCTTCTCGTCGGCGACTGCCGCGGCGTCGGCGGAGCGCAGGTCGCCTCGGGAGAGCGTCGTTCGCCGATCGACCGTCGGGTCCCACACGAGCAGGCCGCCGGGCACCCCCTGGTACACGGTCACGGCGTTCCCGTCGAAGCCGACGTAGTAGGTGTTGCGCGCGTACCAGGCGATCGCGCCCACCGCGACGCCCAGCACCGCGATCACCGCGAGCACCCAGATCGCGGTCTTGACCCGTCGTCCACGGCGACCGGGGTCGTCGGGCGGACGATCGCGCGTGGCCTTGCCCGGCTCGGGCTCGTCGACGAGCAGCGCCTCTGCCACCATCGGCGCCACGCTCGGTGCCAGTTCCACCGACGATGCGTCGGACGACTCGCCCGACGACGTGGAGGGGCCGGCGTTGACCGCGACCACGACCACCGTGATGTTGTCGACGCCCCCGGCCGCATTGGCGCGGTCGACGAGCTTGTGCGCTGCCACCGCGGGGTCGGGCTCGCGCCGGAGCTCGGCGGCGATCACGTCCTCGTGCACCATGTCGGTGAGGCCATCGGAGCAGAGCAGCACGCGGTCATCGACCTGCAGCTCGACCGGGTACACGTCGACGTCGACGGTCGCGTCGATCCCGAGCGCGCGCGTCACGATGTTGCGCATCGGATGCACCGCGGCTTCGTCGTCGGTGAGCTGGCCGTCGTCGACCAGCTCCTGCACGTGGCTGTGGTCGGTGGTCAGCCGGCGGAGCGCACCGTCGCGTAGGAGGTAGCCGCGCGAATCACCGACGTGGGCGAGGATCAGCGTCCCGCCCGCGGCCAACGTGCCGGCGGTGAGCGTGGTGCCCATGCCGGTGAGCGCGGCGTCGGTGCGCGCTTTTGCGAACACTGCGTCGTTGGCGTCGAGCATTGCGTCGCGCAGCGGTTGGCCGGCGCGCACAGCAGCGCGGAGCGCCTCGAGCGCAGTCGCGCTCGCGACCTCGCCGCCCAGGTGGCCGCCCATGCCGTCGGCCAGTGCGACGAGCCCGACGGAGTCGTCGACGAGGTAACCGTCTTCGTTGCCCTCGCGCACCCGACCCACGTCGGTGGCCGCACCGACGACGAGACGCATGATCAGCGCACCGCTTCGAGTGTGGTCTGCCCGAACTGGACGCGGTCGCCGCGGCGCAGTTGGAGCGCGCCCTGCAGTGGTTGGCCGTTCACGAGCGTTCCGTTGCGCGACCCGAGGTCTTCGACGTACGCGCGGCCGTCGCGCAGGTAGAGGCGAGCGTGCACCTGTGACACGAAGCCGTCGTCGAGCACGATGCCGCACCCGCCGCCGCGCCCGATCGTGAGCTCGTCGGTGAGCACGAACGTCTCGCCGCGCCGCGCCGCGGGCTCGAGCATGCGGATCTTCGACGGCGCGCGGCCGCGGGTCTTCTCGGTGCGAGCAACCGCAGCCGGTGCGGGTGCCTGCGCGACCGGAGCCGGCGGGCTCGGCGCGGGTGCCCGCATCTCCGAGATGACGACCCGAACCACCCGGTACAAGAAGAGGTACAGGAGGGCGAGGAAGCAGAACTTCAGGATGGTCAGAACGGATTCGGGCACTACGAGGCCTCGAACCGCATCACGGTCGCACCGACCGCGATCTCGTCGCCGTCGCGCAGCACGTGCTCCTTGACCGGCACACCGTTCACCAGCGTGCCGTTCATCGAACCGAGGTCGGTCACGAGGAAGCCGTCGCCGGTGGCACGGATCTCGGCGTGCTGTCGCGAGGCGCGGGGGTCGGAGAGCGTCACGGTGCAGTCGGCGTTGCGCCCCAACGTGGCGGCGTCCTCGCTCAGACGCACGCGGCGGCCGTCGGGCAGCACGAGCGAGCCCACCTGGCCACCCGCCCCCTCCGCGATCTCCGCAACCACGTCGAAGTCGCCGCCCTTGAGGGTGTCGTCGCTCACGAGGGTGATCGTGACCGGGCCGACGAACTGGTAGTCCTCATCGCGGGCGTGCTGACGGGCCATCTCGGCGAGCTCCCGGGCGAGTGCCTCGGCGAAGCTCTGGAAACGGTCGAAGTCGCCCGGCGCGAGGTAGATGCCGATGTTGTTCGGCACCACCGGTCGACCGCTCACGCCGATGGTTCGGCCCGCGTCGAGCACGCGCGTCACGCGGTGACCGATCTCGACGGGTTGGAGTCCGCTGCGGAAGGCCTTGTTGAACGTGCCCTCGACCAGCCGCTCGAGCCGCCGCTCGAACCCCTGGAGTCCCACGGCCGGATTGTATCGGTGGCCTCTTTCGTCGCTGGGGCGCGCGCACACACGGATGCCGTGGTCCTCGTCGTCGTCTGCTTCACCGGCGGAGTCGCCGATGGTCACTGGTACGCTGCGTCGCCCCAGGGCGAGTGGCGGAATTGGCAGACGCGCAGGCTTCAGGTGCCTGTGTCCGAAAGGATGTGGGGGTTCAAGTCCCCCCTCGCCCACCAGCAGTCTTTCTCGAGCTCACGTGGCGAAGGTCCGGGACGTCGTTCGTGCTGCGTCCCGGTTTCCCCGGCGGCGGTCGCGGATGTGACAGGATCGTCGCATGAGTACATTGACGAGCGGTCGCTTCGTGCTGCCAGCGCTCGGCCTCGGCGAGGTCTTCTTCGGTGCGAGCTACGGGACACCCGAGACGCGCGAGGCGTTCGCAGAAATGGGATTCGCCGACCGCCAGATGGACTACTTCGCGGCGCGCTCGGCACCGATGGGTGCCGTCCCGGTCGAGGTCGCGATCTCCGCTGCGTTCGGCTTCCATCCCGACAAGGTCCGCCGGTACATCCCGGCAGCATGGGAGCTGGCTTCGCCCGACGAGATCCTCGACGTCCAGCGCCGCGCCGTCGACGTCGCGCTGACCCGGCTCCTCGGCGGCTGGACCTCGTCGCCGGACGCGGCCGAGATCGCAGCGACGACCCGGAGCGTGGCGGAGCACTGCGATGTGGTGGGCCGTCCGCTCACCGCGGGCCTCGCGTCGCTGCCCTGGCCGGAGGAGCCGCACATGGTGATCTGGCACGCCTTCACCATCCTGCGCGAGCTCCGCGGCGACTCGCACAACGCAGTGCTCGTCGCAAATGGCTTCGACGGCTGCGACTGCCACCCGATGATGATGGCGGGTGCCGCTGGCGGGTGTGCGTGCCACGCGGCGTTCAGCCGGTTCGCGCAGCTCGCCCGCGTCGAGACGCCGCCGGATCCGAGCCAGGGTGCCGATCGCGAGTGGCCGGTCGCCGACAAGCGGCGTGCCGTCGAGCGCCTGCGCGACCGTGGCCTCCTTGACGACGACTTCTCGATCACGCCGGCGGGCATGGAGCTGCACCTCGAGATGGAGCGTGCGACCGACGCCGCTTCCGTCGCAGCGTGCGCACGGCAACTCGACGCCTCGGAGGTCGAACGCGTCGCCGACCTGATGGCCGAGCCGGTGCAGCTCATCCGGAAGGGTCTCACGCTCCCGGTCTGATTGGAAGCAGGCGTGCATCGCGACGTTCCGCGCTTGTGGAAGGATCGCATGGATGGACATCTCACCGCTGCACGCGTCCGGCTCGATCGTCATCGCGGCACCTCCCGACGCGCTCTACGACTTCATCGCCGACATGCCGTCGGTCGGCGAGATCAGCGCTCAGTGCACAGGCGGTGTGTGGGAGAGCGACGCACGCGGCGTCGGCGCCCTCTTCGTCGGCTCCAACACCCGGGGTGAGTTCACCTGGAAGGCGAGGATGCGGGTTGCCGTCGCCGATCCCGGTCGGGAGTTCGCGTGGGAGAACCTCGGGGATGCCGGCGCCCCGGCTGCCGCCGACGCAGTCGGGCTCGTGCGTTGGGGCTACACGTTCGAACCGGTCGCCGGCGGCACGCGCGTGGAGGAGACCTGGCGCATCCTCCGCGCCTATCCGGAGTTGGAAGCCGGCGACGCCGGGCTGCCCGAGCGCCTGCCGCAGATGATGGACCGGGCGATCGAGAAGACCCTCGCCACGCTCAAGGCGAAGTTCGAGGCGTAGCGACGGCATCCGCCTTCTGGCACCGCCTCGCGGTTCCACGTAGCATCCGCAACCATGGCACTGGTCGAACAGCGGGCGGACCTGTTGATCGAGCGCAGCGTGATGATCCCCATGCGCGACGGGGTGCTGCTCGCGGCCGACATCTGGCGCCCGCGCACGGAGACACCGGTCGCGGTGCTCGTCGCGCGCTCGCCGTACAACC
>JBEVIU010000010.1:0-5875 GCA_040510575.1 Acidimicrobiia bacterium
GCGATCACGGTCTCCGCGGTGGCACGCCCGAGCGGCGCGGAGCGGAACGCGAAGTAGCGCTCGCCGAAGTCGTCACGATCGAAGCCCACCGCAGCGAACTTGTCGGCCGCGATGGGCGACGTGATCGGGGCGCCGAACATCGCGCCGAGCGTGGTGTTGATCTGGCTGGTCAGGGCGGGGTCGAAGAGTGCAGACATGGGGACGGAATGTACACACCTTGCTCGCTCGCCGTGGCGGCCGCGGCGCCGTCGAACAGTGTTGAGCGGCGCGGGCAGCGGCGCTACGGTTCGCCGCTTGCAGCCGACCGGCCGGCGAGGCCACCGCGGAGGGGCACCAGCGCGAGAGGGGTTCCGCATGGCACCGACACCAACCGCAGAGCTGCACGCGACGGACGCGGGCCGCGACCTGGTGCTCGTGCGCGAGTTCCGAGCGCCGATCGACGACGTGTGGAAGAGCCTGACCACCCCCGAGGGCGTCGGACCGTGGTTCGGCACGTGGTCGGGAACGCCGACCGTCGGCGACACCGTCGAGTTCACGATGACCGCCGAAGAAGGCGACGCGACCTCGGCGATGACGATCACCGCGTGCACGCCCCCCGAGCACGTCGCCATCACGAATGCCGACGAGTACGGCGCCTGGCACCTCGAGGCGCGTCTGCGTGAAGCCGACGGCATCACCACGCTCGAGTTCGTGCACCACCTGACGCCCGACGCGCCCATCGGTGAAGTCGGCGCCGGCTGGGAGTACTACCTCGACCGTCTCGTCGCGAGCCGCACCGGCGCGCCCATGCCCGACTTCGACGACTACTACCCGTCGATGCAGTCGTACTTCGAGCACCTGCCCGCCCGCTGACCAGCCACGCCACGCGAAGCAAACGGCAGCTGGATTCACGCTCGGCGTGCGAACCAGCTGCCGTTTGCCTGACGTGACGCCCTTACCGAGCCGGCACCGGCTCCATCAGTGGCACGGCCGATGCGAGATCGAGGTCGGCCGCCACCTCGCCCGGCGTCGCCGTCTTCGCCCGGCCGCCGAGCCAGCCGTACGCCGCGCCCACCACCAGCGCACCGCCGACGAGGTTGCCGGGCACCGTCCACGCCAGGTTGCGGAACAGCATCCCCCAGCTGCCGGTGCCCTCCATGGCCGCGAGCGAGAACGTCGTCATGTTGGCGATCGAGTGCTCGAAGCCGGAAGCGATGAACGCCAGCAGCGCCCACCAGAGCACGATGCACTTCGCCGCGTCGCTGCGGGTACGTGCCGCCATCCAGAGCCCGAGACACACCAATGCGTTGCACAGCACCGCACGCCAGAACAGCTGACCACCCGTCGCCGCGTCCTTGCCCGCAACGATCGACGCCAACAACGACTGCCCCGCGCTCGGCTTGCCGGGCAACGCGCCGAGCGAGATGACACCCGATGCGTTGACCGCGGCCGCGAACCCCAGCGCGCCCACGAAGTTGCCGACGAGCGAGAACACCCACACGACCGCGAGTTCGAGCACGGTGACCTGACGCTTGAACAGGCCCTGCAACATCGTCATCGCGTTGCCGGTGAACAGCTCCGCGCCGGCGAACACGACGAGGGTGAGCGCCACACCGAACACCGCGCCCTGCACGAGCTTCGCGAACGGCGAGCCGCTCGACACCAGCGGCGCACCCACGCTCAGCAGCAACACCACGGCAACGCCCACGTACGCGCCCGCCAACATGCTGGCGATCGCGTAGCGCGGCACGTTGCGCGTCTGGTCCGCCTTCGCTCGAGCGAGTGTGCCCGCTTCGTCGACGGCGTCGGGGATGGAGATCGGCATGACGGTCCTTTCGGTCGCGAGTTGTCGAGGTGAAGGAGAGACGGCGTCAGCCGCCGGTGGTGAGGACGACGAGATCGCGGGCGTCGGGCTCGGGTTCCACGCCCGACTCCCAACGCCGCTCGAGCGACGCGCCCACGTGCGCGGCGATGGCGTCGAGCCCGACGCGCCGGGCGGTGCGCCCGAGCGGCTCGCCGTCGTGGCGGAGGGCCTCCCAGGCGCCGACGATCGCGTCGACGGCCGCGACGACGTCGCGCTCGGCGACCCGGCCCACGACCTCGCCGATCTGGTCGGTGTCGACGTCGGCACCGACGTAGACCTGGTAGCCCTCGAAGGTCTCGCCGTGCACCCGCACCTTGGCGCCGGCGAGCCCGATGTCGCCGACTTGGTGCTGCGCGCACGAGTTGGGGCAGCCCGATACGTGCACCCGCAACATCGGATGACGACGCAGCGCGTGGCTGTGATCGAGCAGCACCTCACCGGCGCCGGGCGCATTCGCGATGCCGAGTGCACAGACCACCGACCCGGTGCAGGCGCGCACTCGGGCGGAGTGCTTCTCTCCGACCACGCGCATGCCGTGGAGCCGCAGCTCGTTGCGCAGGTCGTCGACCGCATCGGTGGGCACGTCGCGCAGCACGACGTCTTGATCGCGGGTCACGCGCAGGGTGCCGTCGCCGTAGCGCTCGGCGAAGTCGGCGAGCGCGACCATCGTGGCGCCGTCGAGGTCGCCCATCGGCACGTCGACGGTCACGAGCGCAAGCCCCGGCGTCCGTTGCGGGCGCACGCCGGCGCCCCAGCCGCTCGGGGGTGCGACGCCGAGCACCGCGGCGCGGTCGACCTCGCTCGGCACCTCCACCGGGACCGTCGCGGGGTGCGGACGGGCGCACGCGTCCGCGAACCGTGCCCGCCACTCGGCCCGGAACTCGTCCGCACCCAGTCGTTCGACGACGAACTTGAGCCGGCCCTTCGCCGGGTGCTCGAAGTCGCCGTGTTGGACGAACAGGTCGATGAGCGCCTCCGCGGCTGCGATCACCTGCGTGCGCGGGATGAACTCGTGCACCCGGATCCCGAGCCGCGGCGCCTTGCCCAGGCTGCCGCCGGCCCATACCTCGTAGCCGGCCACGCCGTCGCGCACGACCGACACGAACGCGCCGTCGTTGATACGCGCATCCTGACGGCACCGCGGCGAGCCTCCGAACGCCAGGTTCACCCGACTCGGCAGCTCGCAGTTGAGCGTGGCCGAGCGAGCGACGATCGCATCCGACACCGCTTGCGCGTCGGGCAGGCAGTCGAACGGCTCGTCGAGCCCGACGCCGGCCTCGTCGGCGCACATCACGTTGCGCAACGTGTGGCCACACGCCGAGCGGGTGCTGAGCCCGGCGACGCCGAGCTCGGCCAGGACGTCGGCGACGGCACGGTCGGCGACCCAGTGCAGCTCCACGTTCTGACGGGTGGTGAGGTGCAACCAGTCGCGCCCGTGGCGCCCCGCCACCGCCGCGAGGGCGCGGGCCTGCTCCGCCGCCAGCACGCCGCCCGGCACCCGCACGCGCACCATGAACACGTGGTCCTGGAGCTGCGCGCACACCCCGTGCGTCTTCAGCGCGTACCGCTGCTCGGGCGTGAGCTCGGCGTCGCCGACCCGCGTGAGCTGGTCGAGGTCGATCGGGAGTCCGGCTCGCTTGGCGCCTGGGATGTCGATCGCAACTGCCATGCGTGCACGGTACGGAGGTCGTGCATCGGCGTCGTTGCCGCACCGTGACGGCTCCGTCGCGGGAGCCTCACACCCGCGCCCGGCCCGTGTGAGGTTGCTGACGGGCGAGCCGTCGGCGTGACCGCCGCGAGACCGCGGCGCTCAGATGCCGGCGGTGCCCACGATGCGGTACCCGCGCTTGGGCAGGGTCTCGATCACCACGCCCGCGGCGCCGAGACTCCGTCGTAGGCGCGCCATGGTCACGTCGAGCGCGTGCTCGTCGACCGGGGCGCCCCAGACCGCGCGGCACAGGTGCGCGCGCGACACGACCACGCCCGGTCGTTGCACGAGCCGGTCGAGCAGCCAGCGCTCGCGGGTCGGAAGCCACACGACCTCGCCGCAGCCGCAGCCGTCGTCGTCGCCGTCGTTGGTCGCGACCACGGGCGCGTCGACGTCGCGCACCGACACTGCGCGACCCTGCACCGTGACCAGGCGCCGGCCGTCACGCACGGTGCGCTGCGACGCGTGCAGGCGCTCGGTGAGCGCACGCACCATCGAGCCCATGCGCGCCGCGACCGGCTCGACCAGGTCGTCGAGCCCGTGGATGCGGGCCGCCTCCGCGCAGTAGGGGCCGACGACGGCGACGACGACCCGTTCGTTGAGCGCAGACCGCAGCGCGGCTTCGTGGCCGTCGGCCGCCGCGATCTCGAAGCAGTGCGCGATCGCCGGCGCGGAGGTGAAGGTGACCGCGTCGACGTCGCCGCTGCACACCTTGGCCACCAACGCACGGGCCGCCTCCGGCGCGTCGGGCTTCTCCCAGCGGTAGACCGGCACCTCCACGAGACGCGCGCCGGCCTCGCGGAGGGCGGCGGCGAACTCGGGCGAGTCGGCGCCGTGCAACTGGAACGCCACCGTGGCACCGTCGAGCGGTTCCTCGAGCAGCCGGGCCAACACCTCGCGCAACGACTCCGACGGGGCGCGCCACCACACGTCGACTCCGATCGACGCCATGGCGCCCGCCGCCTTCGCGCCGCGGGCGACGACCCGCGAGCCGGCGAGCGCGCTCGTGAGGTCGTCGTCCCACCCCCAGGTCGCGGCGGCGGTCAGCCAGCCCCGCACGCCGATGCCGGTGTTGGCCACGACGTAGTCGGGCGGGTGCGCGATGACCTCCTCGGTGGCATGCCGCAAGGCGTCGTCGGTGACCATCGAGTGGGTGCGGATCATGGGGCCGTGCACGACCCGCGCGCCGCGTCGTGTGAGGAGATCGGCCTGCTCGTCGGCGCGTCGGTCGGCGGTGATCCCGACCACGAACCCCTCGAGCGGCGCCAGCATGACCTCCGAGGCTGGCGCGGCGGTGTTTCGGGAACATCACGTGGTCGTGACGACGCCACGACGGGCCCCTGACCGGCGACCCTTCCCCGCCGGCTACCGTGCCGACGCGTCGGGCGGAGACCCGGCGCCCGTCACACCGAGGGGGATCACGTGACCATCACCAACTCGACCGTCGACCCGGCGCGCACGCAACCCGCGCTGCAGTCGATCGAGATCGCGTTCGGCACCAGCGCGCTGCATCCCGCGGTGCTCGCCGCGCTCCAGGCACTCGGGCTCGATGTGCACGACGTGGCCGAAGCCAACTACCTCACCCGCTCCGCCGCGATGCGCACCGACAACCCGGCCGTCGTGTGGTCGGCGTTCTTCAACCCGCACCCTGACACGTTCTACCGACTCATCCCCTCGTCGTGGGAGATCACGACGTTCGACGCCGTGCTCGCCGCGCAGGCCGACGCGATCGACAAGCCCTTCGCCGAGGCGGTCGCGTCGATGGAGCCGGGCGAGCTGCACGAGCTCGCCGACCTCTGCCGCATCGCGTGCGTGGCCGCGAACGCGAACGCCGAAGGCCGGCCGTTGTTCGCCGGCCTGGCATCGCTGCCGTTCCCGACCGAGGACCACATGATGGTGTGGCACGCGGCACGGCTGCTGCGCGAGCACCGGGGTGACGGTCACATCGCCGCGCTGGTGGTGGAGGGGCTCGGACGCGTCGACGCGCTCGTCGTGCACGCCGCGATGCTCCCGGGCTTCGCCGACGGGCTGCGCCGCTCCCGCCGCTGGAGCATGGACGAGTGGAACGAGTCGATGGTGAGCCTCCGCAAGCGTGGGTGGCTCACCGACGACGACGAGCCGACGTTCACGGACGAAGGTCGGGCGCGGCGCCAGTGGATCGAGGACCGCACCAACGAGCTCGCCGCGGTGGCGTTCGACGACATCGGCAACGACGGTGTCGACCGTTTCATCGAGCTGGGCACGCGCTACACCGCCGCGCTCAACGCTGCCGGCCTCGGCATGGCCGCGCTGGGCAGCGCGATCCCGATGGGCGACTGAGCGCG
>JBEVIU010000011.1:0-4478 GCA_040510575.1 Acidimicrobiia bacterium
TCGATCACGAGCGGATTCCGGAGCGGGTGGTGCATGCCCGCGGCTACGGCGCCCACGGCTTCTTCGAGCTGACCGAGTCGCTGGCGGACATCACCCGGGCCGACATCTTCCGGCACGTCGGCGAGCGCACCGAGGCCTTCGTCCGCTTCTCCACGGTGGAGGCCAACAAGCGTTCCGCCGACGTTGCCCGTGACGTGCGCGGCTTCGCCGTGAAGCTGTACACCAAGGCCGGCACCTGGGACCTCGTGGGCAACAACATCCCGGTGTTCTTCATCCAGGACGCGATCAAGTTCCCCGACCTGATCCACGCCGCCAAGCCGGAGCCGGACCGCGAGTTCCCGCAGGCCCAGACCGCCCATGACAACTTCTGGGACTTCGTGTCGCTGGTGCCCGAGTCGACCCACATGTTGCTCTGGGTCATGTCGGACCGCGCGATCCCGCGTTCCTTCCGCTTCATGGAGGGCTTCGGGGTGCACACCTTCCGCTTCGTCGACGCGGGCGGCCGTTCGACGTTCGTGAAGTTCCACTGGAAGCCGGTCCTCGGACTGCAATCGGTGATGTGGAACGAGGCCGTGAAGATCAACGGCGCCGACCCCGACTTCCACCGTCGCGACCTGTGGGACGCCATCACCGAGGGCGACTTCCCCGAATGGGAGCTTGGCGTGCAGCTGTTCGACGACGACTTCGCCGACCAGTTCGCGTTCGACGTGCTCGACGCCACCAAGATCATCCCCGAGGAGGACGTGCCGATCCGCCGGGTCGGTCGCCTCGTGCTCAACCGCGTGGTCGACAACTTCTTCGCCGAGACCGAGCAGGTCGCGTTCTGCACGCAGAACATCGTCGACGGCGTCGACTTCACGAACGACCCACTCCTGCAGGGACGGAACTTCTCGTACCTCGACACGCAGCTGAAGCGCCTCGGCAGCCCCAACTTCACCGACCTGCCGATCAACGCGCCCAAGTGCCCGTTCGCCACGTTCCAACAAGACGGGCACATGGCCTTCGTGAACCCCACTGGGCGCGTCAATTACGAGCCGAACTCGTGGCCCGGCGAGCAGGGCGGCCCGCGCGAAGACCCGGTGGACGGCTTCCAGTCGTTCCCGAGCGACGAGGGTGGCGAGAAGCGACGCCTGCGCCCGGAGAGCTTCGCCGACCACTACAGCCAGGCTCGTCAGTTCTACGCGAGCCAGACCGCGATCGAGCAGAAGCACATCGAGGACGCGTTCGTGTTCGAGCTCAGCAAGGTCGATCGTCCCGACATTCGCCGCCGCATGGTGGCCAACCTCCGCAACGTCGACGAGGAGCTGGCTCGTCGCGTGGCCGACGGCCTCCGCCTCGACGATTATCCGGAGCCGAGCGTGCCCGCGAGTGAACCGATCACCGATCTGCCGCCGTCGCTCGCCTTGAGCATCGTCGACAACGCGCCGGGCACGTTCGAGGGACGCAAGGTGGGCGCGCTGGTCACCGATGGCGTCGACGCTGCGCTCATCGCGGAGTTGCAGGAGGCGCTCGACGCGGAGGGCGCGAAGCTCGAGTTCGTGGCGCCCCAGGTGGGTGGGTTCGTCACCGGCGACGACACGCTCATGGAGGCCGACCAGAAGCTCGAAGGCGGGCCGTCGGTGCTCTTCGACGCGGTGGTGATCCTCGCCTCGGACGAGGGGAGTGCGGCACTGGCCGACAACCCGGCCGCGCGCGACTTCATCGCCGACGCGTTCGCCCACTGCAAGTTCATTGGCCACGTCGCGTCGGCGCAGCCGCTGCTCGAGGCCGCGGGTGTCGCGGAGCGCATGGACGACGGATTCGTCGACCTCGATGACGACGGTGCGGCAGCGTTCGTCACCGCCTGTCGCGACCTCCGGTTCTGGGATCGCGAGCTCGCCGCGGTGGCCGCCGACCGCTGAGGCCCGCTCCGCACGAGTCGCTCCAACGCACGGATCCGCCCCACCCTGGTACTCCAAGGCCCGATGCTGCAGGGTGGGGCGGATACCGTACGCAGTCCGATCGGGGGATTGCCGGGAGACCGTGAACGACTCGTGACCCAATCCGTGCTGTTCTTCTGCGGCCAACCGCTGGTGGGGCAACCGATCAGTCAGCGCGTCGCCGCGTTCGGCGCCTACCTCGCGCAGCAGGGCTGGGACGTTCGCCTCACCGCCGTCGACCCCGCGTTCGCCGGCACGCCGTTCGTGGAGGTCGACCCGATCAGCGGCCTCGACGTGGAGGTCATCGGGCCGACGCACTACCGCGTGAGCCCCGACGGCACGCGCGTGTCGACATCACCCGCGGCCCACCTGCGCGAGTGCCGCGACACCGCTCGACGGTTGCGTGACCGCGCCACGGAGATGGGTCCCGAGCGGGTGCTCATCAGCACGACGCACCCCTCGTCGCTCTATGCCGTCGGTGCGCTCCGTCGCTCGCAGTCGTTGTGGCTCGACTCCGACGACTGGAGCGCCGCGCACCTCCTCGCCAGTGGCGGTGGAAAGCTCGCGGGCGGCGTGTACGACCTGCTGGAGCGGGTGGTGCCGCGCGGAGCGCAGCACATCACGGTGTGCAGCAACGAGCTCGCCGGGCTCCTGCCGCACGCGATGGTCGTGCCCAACTTCATCCGCCTGCGCGACGTCCCGGCACGACCGCGTGGCTACGGAGCGGGCGATGGTGACGACGGTGCAGCCGGCGCGAAGGTGCGCGTCACGTTCCCCGGGAGCATCACCACCTACTACGGGCACCTGCCGCTGCTCGGTGCGTTGGCCCGTCGGCGAACCGACTGCGACACGATCGACTTCCGCGTGATCGGCAACGGCGCGGGGCTCGACGACTGTCGTCGGCTCGTGGCGTCGTCCGGCCTCGACGATGTGGTCACCTTCACCGGTCGTCTCGATCGCGCCGCGATGCTCGAGGAGCTGGTGCGGGCCGACGTGAGCGTGCTCCCGCTCAACGACACCCGCCTCGACCGTGCCCGCTTCCCGCTCAAGATGCTCGACGCGCTGGCGTCGGGGTGCGCGCTGGCCGCGTCGGACGTGGGCATGGTGCACGACACGCTCACCGACGGCGAGACTGCGTGCCTGTCACCGCCCGGCGACATGGATGCACTGGTGAGCAACGTGCTCGAGCTGGCCGCCGACCCGGATCTCCGCCGTCGCCTGTCGAAGGCGGGCCGCGAGCTCGTGCGCGACTACGACGAAGACGTGGTGTGCGGCCGCTGGATGGCCCTGCTCAGCTAGGTCGCCCAGCGAGGCCATTCAGCTGGTCGTTCAGCTGGAGCTGGCGCGGCGAACCACCGGCATCGCCACGGGCACCGCGGTCGCGGCGGCCGATCCGGCGTGCGGGGTGGGATCAGGTGAGGTGAGCAACCCGTCGACCCGTTCGAGCACCGGTGCAGGCATCGGCGTGCGCGCTTTCGTCGTGAAGTAGCCGAGCGCACGCGGCCCGACTTCGGTGACGACGGCCTTCGGCGAGTGTTGCAGCGAGTTGCCGATGAAGCACCCGTGCAGGCAGTCGCACCGGTCTTGCGCGATCGACGCGACTTCCCGGTCCATCGCACCGGTCGCCATCGCGGCGGCCACGTCGAAGTCGTACTCGCGGAGGTCGACGACCTCGGGGCGGTGCTCGCACGAGCGCAGGGTGCCCGAACCGTCGATCACCATGATCTTGCGCCCTGCGGTGCACGGGAACGACCAGAGCTTGCCGTTCATCCGATCGTGCTTCACGTCGGTCATGGCGAGGTTGTGCGCGTAGTTCAACATGTTGCTCATCGGCTCGGGGAGGTAGCCGAGCTTGCCGCGCGGCTTGCGGTCGCGCCGGAAGTAGAGGTCGTACGAGTAGCGCGTGAGCTCGCGGAGCTCATCGGCGATGGCGCGCCGCTCAGGCGAGTCATGGTGCGCGTCGGCGGCGTGCTCGTCGCGCATGATCTCGATGCCGTGCTCGTCGAGGTCGAAGCGGTCGTAGAAGTAGTCGACGGTGGCGCGGATCTCGCCGATGTTGTCGGGCGTGACCACGCTGTTCACGCGGAACCGCAGGTTCGGGTAGCGCTCGCGCCAGGGGAGCATCGACTCGAGCGTGGTGCAGAGGTTGTCGAACGTCTCCGGCTTGCCGCGGATCGCGTTGTGCGTGGCGGGCAGGCCGTCGACCGAGAAGTTGAGCGTGAGCGTGGTGGTGCTGTCGCGTTCGAGGAACGCCTTGCAGGCTCGTTCGGTCTTGTCGAGGTACCAGCCGTTGGTCGGGATCGAGATCGACGACACGCCGTTGTTCTTCACGAACGCGGCGAGGATCTCGTCGAGGCGGTGGCGGAGGAAGGGCTCGCCGCCGGAGATCATGAGGATGCGGAACTGCGGCATCGACTCGCTGATCTTCATCATGTTGTCGAAGCTGATGTCGCGTGTCTGGTTGAGGTTGTCGGCGTAGCAGCAGAACCCGCAGCTGAGGTTGCACGCGTTGGTGACGAAGAGGATCAGGCTGTCGAGCTCGGTCTGGTTGAAGACGCG
>JBEVIU010000012.1:0-4156 GCA_040510575.1 Acidimicrobiia bacterium
CATGGCAGTCGCGGGGCCGACGTCGAGCCCCATCCAACCGTCGGGAATCGCGCCGGCGGGCACCACGCGCGTCTCCGCGTCGGACGACGGCTCCTGCGCGATCACGATGTCGGTGGGAATCCGCACGCGCCCCGTCGCGAGCAAGCGCGTGCACTCGTCGACCATCTCGGGTTGCACGAGCGACCCGCCGACGGTGTGACCCTGCGCGAGCAGGAACGTGAACGCCATCGCGCCGCCGACGAGCACGACGTCCGCGCGCGTGAGCAGCGCGTCGATCACTGCGAGCTTGTCGCTCACCTTCGACCCGCCCAACACCGCGACGAACGGTGAGGCCGGGGCGTCGAGCAACTTGCCGAGCACCTCCACTTCGCGTTGCAGCAGGCGACCCGCCGCGTGCGGCATCACCCGTGGCGGCCCCACGATCGACGCGTGCTCGCGGTGCGACGCACCGAACGCATCGTTCACGTACGCGTCGAACGGCCCGGCGAGGTTCGCGCAGAACACGGGGTCGCACCCCTCCTCGCCTGGATCGAAGCGCAGGTTCTCGAGCATCACCACGTCGCCCGGGGTCGCCGAGGCGACGATCGGCTCGACCTCGAAGCCATAGATGGCGGGCGCGAGCTCCACGGTGGTGTGGAGCAGCTCACCGAATCGCTTGGCGATCGGCGCCATCGAGAACTCGGGCTTGAACACGCCCTTCGGCCGACCGAGATGACCGGCGAGCACGACGACCGCCTTCTCCTTGCGCAGCCACTCGATCGTGGGCAGCACCGACGTGATGCGCAGGTCGTCGTCGATGACGTCGTCGTGCATCGGCACGTTGCAGTCGACGCGCACCAACACGCGCTTGCCGTGCAAGTGCTGGAGGTCTTCGAGACGCGGGAGATCCACTGACCCAACGGCCATGTCGGAGTGACCGGTTCCTGCAACTACTCGCCGACGAACGCGACGAGGTCGACGAGACGGTTGGAGTAACCCCACTCGTTGTCGTACCAACCGAGCACCTTCACGAGCTTGCCGTTGGCCATGGTGTCTTCGGCGGAGAAGATGCACGACGCCGGGTTGCCGACGATGTCGGCCGACACCAGCTGCTCCTCGGAGTACTCGAGCACGCCGCGGAACGACTTGTCGTTCGCCGCCGCTTCGAACGCCGCGTTCAAGCCGTCAACGGTGGCTTCGTCGCGCAGCACCACGGTGAGATCGGTGATCGACCCAGTGGGCGTGGGCACACGCAGCGCCATGCCGTCGAGCTTGCCTTGCAGCTCGGGCAGCACCACACCGATCGCCTTCGCCGCCCCGGTGCTCGCGGGGATGATCGACAGACCCGCGGCGCGCATCTTGCGCAGGTCGGGCTTGCCGCTGCGGGTGGTCTTCGCGAGGTCGACCAGCGACTGGTCACTCGTGTACGCGTGCGCGGTGGTCATGAAGCCCTGCTCGATGCCGAAGGTGTCGTTGACCACCTTGGCGAGCGGCGCGAGGCAGTTGGTGGTGCACGAAGCGTTCGAGATCACCTCGTGCGCGGCGGCGTCGAACACGGAATCGTTCACGCCCATGCAGATCGTGGCGTCGGCGTCGCCGCTCGGCGCGGAGATCACCACGCGCTTCACGCTGCCACCGAGGTGCGCGGCCGCCTTCTCTCGTGCGGTGAAGATGCCAGTGCTCTCGATCACCACGTCGACGTCGTGGTCGGCCCACGGAATCTCGTTGGGGTCCATCACCTCGAGCTTGGTGATGTCGCGGCCGTCGATGGAGATGCCGTGGTCGTGCGCCTCGACGCGGTTGGCGAGCACGCCACCCACGGAGTCGTGCTTGAGCAGGAACGCCATCGTGGCGCTCTCACCCATTGGGTCGTTGACCGCGACGAGCTCCACGCCGGCGTCGGCGCGTGCGAGCAGCGCCCGCGTGAACGAGCGACCGATGCGCCCGAAACCGTTGATCCCGACCCGTACCGCCATGGTGACTCCTTGGTGTGATGTTCCGAACGCCGTTGTCCGCAACTTCGTGGTGCCCACAGGATTTCAGATCTGCGGGCCTCGGACCGGTACGAGCGACCTGAGCATGCCCGCGAGAAGGGTCGGATCGTGGGAATGCCCGTTCGCGGCAGCCATCGTGCCCGCCACGGGTTCGACCCCCCACGCTCTGATCTGCGCCTCGTCTGCTGCGAGATCCCCCGCCCCGTCGTAGAGAAAGGTATCCACTCGGGCACCGTGATCGAGCACCGCAGCGAGGTGATCAGTGGCGTCGAGACCGGCCGTCTCGGGGATCTGGGGACGCAGGTTCGCCACCTGCACCACTCTTCCGGGGGTGACGGCGATCGCGTCGCGCAGCGCGTGCACGCACACCACCGCCACGATGCTCGTGTAGAGCGAGCCGGGCGCGAGCACCACCTGGTCGGCAGCTGCGATCGCGGCGACGGCCGCGGAGGGGGCTGCGGCGTCGCCCGGGACGAGCTCCACCCTGCGGATGTTGCGGCTGTTCGCCACCGCGACCTGGCCGGCCACCTCCGACTCGCGCCCTTCGACCTCGGCCTTGAGCTCGACCGGCTCCACGCACGCCGGCAGCACGCGACCAACGGTGTGGAGCATGCGCGCGGCCTCGTCGAGCGCGGCGTCGAAGCTCCCGAGGGTTTCGGCCAGACCCACGAGCACGAGATTGCCGAGCGAATGCCCTTCCAGCTCCCCCGCGGTGAAGCGATGCTCGAACGCGTCGCTCCACACGCCGGCGTCGGCCGAGAGCGCGACCAGACAACGGCGGAGATCGCCGGGCGCGATCACGCCGAGGTCGCGGCGGAGCCGTCCCGATGATCCGCCGTCGTCGGCGACGCTCACGATCGCGGTGATCGATCCCGCGTACTGGCGAATGCCGCGCAGCGCACGCGCGAGGCCGTGACCGCCGCCGAGCGCGACGACGTTGGGACCTGACGGGTCGAGCGCTCGGTGCTCAGTCACGTTCGACATCTCGGTGATGCACACGCGTCTCGAAGCCGAGGCGCGCCAGCAGATCTGCGATCTCGGCGGCCATCACGACGCTGCGGTGACGCCCACCGGTGCACCCGATGCCGATCGAGAGGTACGACTTGCCTTCGCGCACGTACGCCGGGAGCAACAGGCTCAGCAATCGCTCGAGCTCGGCGAGGAACTCCTGCGCGGCGGGCTGCCCGAGCACGTAGTCGCGCACCGGCTCGTCGGTGCCCGCGAGCGGACGAAGCTCGTCGACCCAGTGCGGATTGGGCAGGAAACGACAGTCGAACACCATGTCGACGTCGATCGGGAGCCCGTGCTTGTACCCGAACGAGACCACGCTCGTGTGCAACGTGCTGGTGGTGCGTTCGCCGCCACCGAAGAGATCGAGGAGGCGCGTGCGCAGCTCGTGCACGTTCAGCTCGCTCGTGTCGATCACCACGTCGGCGCGGCCCTTGAGCTCACCGAGCAACTCCCGCTCCGTCGCAATGCTCTCCGAGACCCGTTCGTCGCCCGCAACCGGGTGCTTGCGCCGCGTGGCTTCGTAGCGACGCACCAACACGTCGTCGGCCGCATCGAAGAAGATCACCCGGGTGGCCGCGCCGCGTGCTTGGAGCTCGGTGAGTGCCGCAGTGAGCTCGGGGATGAACGCACCGAGGCGCACGTCGACGCCGACGACGAACCGCGTGGTGTCTTCGGCGCCGCGTGCGAGGTCGGCAACCTTCGTGATGAGCGACGGCGGCAGGTTGTCGATCACGAAGTAGCCGAGGTCTTCGAGCACATCGGCTGCCGACGAACGGCCCGCGCCCGACATGCCGGTGATGATGGTGATGTCGAGGATCTCGCTCATCGATGCAGCTCCGTGTGCACGGATCGGGCGACGCGCTCCGGCAACCATGGCACGGCGACGAGATCTTCTTCGGTCATGGCGCGGAGCCGCTTGACCGAGCCGAACTCCTTGATCAGCCGCTTGCGACGTACCGGGCCGAGACCGGGCACGTCGTCGAGCACCGACTTCGTCATCTGCTTGTCGCGCAGCTGCCGGTGGTACGTGATCGCGAACCGGTGCGCCTCGTCGCGTACTTGTTGGAGCAGGTACAGCGCTTCCGAGTCGCGCGGGATGCGCACCGGATCCGACTGGCCGGGCAGGTACACCTCTTCGAACCGCTTCGCGAGGCTGGCGATCGCGATGTCTT
>JBEVIU010000013.1:0-6456 GCA_040510575.1 Acidimicrobiia bacterium
CGCCGCACGCACCGCGACCAAGCCCCCGACCACGACGACCACCACCATCGTGCCTCCGGCGGGTTGCACGCCCGAGGAGAAGGCCGCGTTCGATCCCCTGGCGACCGTGGCGCCCGATGTCCCCCTCGCACCGGGACAGCTGCCCGACGGTCCGACGATGCAGAAGATCCGCACTCGGGGTCGGCTCGTGGTGGGGGTCGACGAGAACACGCCGAACTTCGGCGTCCGCGACGACAACGGTCAGCTCGTCGGCCTGGAGATCGACCTCGTGCGGGAGCTCGCGCGGGCGATCTGGCCCGACGACCCTGGCGACATCGACCGGCGCATCAAGTGGGTCACGGTCGTGACGGAACAGAAGGTGCCGTACGTGCACGACGGCAAGGTCGATCTCACGGCCAGCGTCGTCACCATCGACTGCGATCGTTCCAAGCAGGTCGCGTTCAGCAGCGCCTACTTCACCACCCCGCAGCGGGTCATGGTGTCCATCGACTCGCCGATCCAGACCATCGCCGACCTGGGAGACAAGAAGGTCTGTGCGACCGCGGGATCATCGACGATCGCGCTGCTCGAGAACGTCGGCGCGCGTCCGGTGCCGGTCGAGGCCCGCACCGACTGCCTGGTCAAGCTCCAAGACGGGAAGGTCGACGCGATCGCGACGCACGACACGATCCTGTTCGGCCTGCACCAACAGGACGCCGCGACCACCCGCATCGTGCCTGACGATCTCTCACCTGGAAAGCCCTCGAACTACGGCGTCGCGCTCCCCCACGACGACGTGGCCTTCGCGAGCTTCGTCAACGGCGAGCTCCAGCGGATGCGGGTGGATGGTCGCCTCGCCGATCTCTACGAGCGCTGGCTGCGCAGCAAGGGCTACGAGCCCCCACCCATCCCGGACCCGCACTACCGGGGCGAGCCGTGAACGCGGCGCGGCGACTCGCGCTGGCCATCGTGGTCGGCATCGTCGGCGTCGGATGTGGGAGCCGGTTCGACGCGGCGTCGGACGGCGCCCGGCACGCGTTGCGCGATCCGTCGATCGCCGCGACCGCAGCGCCGACGACCGCCGAGTGCACGCCGGCCGAGCGGGCCGCGTTCGACGGCCCGAACTTCGCCAGTCTGCGGCCGAGCGCTCCGACCCCGACGAACGGCGTGATGACCGCAGGATCGTTCATGGAACAGATCCAGCAACGCGGACGACTCGTGGTCGGCGTCGACCAGAACACCTTGCAGTTCGGGTACCGCAACCCGATCACTGGCGCCCTCGACGGGCTCGACATCGAGCTCCTGCGCGAGGTCGCGCGGTCGATCTGGCCCGAGGATGCAGCCCACATCGACGACCGGATCACGTTCAAGGCCGTCACCACGGCCGAGCGCATTCCCGCCGTCATGAACGGCGACGTCGACATCGTGGCCAGCCTGCTCACCGTCACGTGCGAGCGCGCCCGAGACGTGTCGTTCAGCAACTTGTACTACCTGGCGCACCAGCGCTTCCTCGTCCGCCGCGACTCCCCGATCGCGAGCGCCGCCGACCTCGCCCACAAGCGGGTGTGCGCGACCCAGGGTTCGACGTCGCTCGCGAACCTCCAGCGCGACGTGCCAACCGCCGAGCCGGTGACGGTCGATGCGCGCACCGACTGCCTGGTCGCCTTGCAGCAGAACACGGTCGACGCGATCACGGCCGACGACACGATCCTCGTGAGCTTCGAGGCCCAGGACCCGAAGACGAAGATCCTGCCCGACGTGCTCAGCGACGAGCCGTACGCGATCGCCGTGAACGCGGCACACCCCGAGTTCGTGCGGTTCACCAACGGCGTGCTCGAGGACATGCGCAGGGATGGGCGTCTGCGCGGCCTGTACGCACGGTTCCTGCGCACCAACGATCCGCCGCCGCCCCCCGAGCCGAGGTACGTGGACTGATGCATCTCGACCAGATCGACGCCGAGATCGGCCGCCTGCGCCGAGCCGCCGACACCGTGAGCGCGAACCTCCTCGAGCTCGAGCGCGACCCCAACCGCGAGCTGATCGACGCCGCCGGGCTGCAGGGCGTCAGCGCCGAGCGGTGGGCGACCGCCACGAACGACCTCGGCGCGATCTGGCAGTGGCATCGCCGATTCGCAGGGTTTCTCGAGGAGCTCGGCAAGCGGCGAGGGACCAAGGCCCGGCTCGCTCCTGATCAGGAGGCCGCGCTCGAGGCGTTCATCACCGGTCCCTCGATCGAGATCTCCCGCGACGACGTCCCGCTCGCCCAGCGAGCGCTCCTCGGGTCGGCGACCGAGACCACGCTGTGCACCGCGGACGAGCTGTTGCAGCGAATGTCGGACTGCTTCGACGAGGTGAACCAGACACTCGCCGCGATCTCGAACGCGTGGGACACGATGGTGACTCGCGTGAGCACCCTCCGCGTGATGCTCACGGGAGCGCACGAATCGGGAATCGCGAACCACGACCCCGCGGCCCGGGCGACGCTCGATGCGCTTCAGGGGCGCGTCGACCTCCTGGCCGAGGTGCTCGTCCTCGATCCCCTCGCGGTGTCGCCCGACGACCTCGACTCGATCGAGGCGGGTGTCGCCACGCTGCAGAGCGAGATCGACGCGGCGCGGCAGCTCCGAGCCGGCTTCGACGACCGCATGGCGAAGGCTCGGGCGCTGCTCGACGAGGTTCGCAGCGCGGTCGAGGCTGCCCACGCAGCGCACGCCGAGGTGACCGCGAAGATCGCGAACGCGTCCGTCCCCGACCCGCCGTCGATGTCGACGGTTCCCGTCGACGACCTCGACGCGGTCGAGTCGCTCGCGATCCAGGGACGCTGGCGCGACGCCGAGATCGCACTCGCGTCGTGGAGTGCCACCGCCGACGAGGTCTTGCGCGACGCGTTCGCCTGCGCGAGCGCGAACCGCGCGCCGATCGAGTGGCGCAACCAGATGCGCGGACTCCTCGACGGCTACCACGCGATGGCGAGACGCCTCGGCGTGATCGAGGACGTCCGAGTCTCGGCGCTGCACGTCGCCGCACGAGACGCACTGTTCACCGCACCCACCGACCTCCCTGCTGCGCAGGAGCTCGTCCGTGCGTACCGCGACGCACTCCCCCGCGAGCCCGTCGAACGAGAGGCGACCCGATGACTGCTGCGCCCGTGAAGTGCCCCGAGCCGGGATGTGACGGTGTCATCGACGACGACGGCTACTGCACCGTCAGCGGCATGAAGCCGTCGACGATCGTGTCGAGTGGTGTCGCGTCGGGCGCCAACGCGGCGTCGACGCCGTCGGTCACGCCCTCGTCGGTCGGCACCACGGCACGATCGACCATCACGTCACCGGCTGCGACCGGGATGGCGATGACCGCGGTCCGACGTCGCCGCGGGCTCGGACTCGGCCTGGTCGAGGTCCCCTCCGTCGAGCTGCCCGATCCCGAGAGCCTGGTGATGACGAATCCCGAGGTGCCGGAGGGGAAGCGGTTCTGCGCCTGCGGCGAGCCCGTCGGCCGCAGCAAGGACGGTCGCATCGGACGCACCGAGGGCTTCTGCCCGAAGGACGGGCAGGCGTACTCGTTCACCCCGAAGCTCGCGCCGGGCGACCTCGTGGGTGGGCAGTACGAAGTGGTCGGTTGCCTGGCGCACGGCGGCCTCGGGTGGGTGTACCTCGCGCGCGACCGCAACGTCGACGACAAGTGGATCGTCCTCAAGGGCCTGCTCAACAGCGGCGACGCCGAGGCGGTCGAGGTGACGATCGCCGAGCTCAAGTTCCTGGCCGAGGTCGACCACCCGAACATCGTGCGCGTGATCAACTTCGTCAACCACGACGGAGCCCCCTACATCGTCATGGAATACGTCGGCGGCACGAGCCTGCGCGCACTCCTGCAGGCGCGCCGCGACGCGAACGGCGGCGCGGCCGACCCGCTCCCCGTGACGCACGCGATCGCGTACATGCTCGAGGCACTCCCTGCGCTCGGCTACCTCCACGGGCGCGGCCTGTTGTTCTGCGACTTCAAGGCCGACAACGTGATCCAGAGCGGCGACTCCGTCAAGATCATCGACCTCGGCGGCGTGTACCGAATGGGCGATCAGGAGAGCCCGGTGTACGGCACGCCCGGGTACCAGGCGCCCGAGATCGCGACCCTCGGGCCATCGGTCGCGTCGGACCTCTTCACCGTCGCGCGCACGCTCGCCGTGCTGTGCACGAACTTCCGCTCCTACCAGAGCACGTACGAGTACACGCTGCCGACGCCGGCCGACATGCCGCTCTACGCGCGCTACGACAGCCTCTACCGATTCCTGCTCCGCGCGACCGCGCCGAACCCCGAGGAGCGGTTCCAGTCGGCCGACGACATGGCCGACGAGCTCGCGGGCGTGCTCCGCGAGATCGTGGCCCTCGACGGCGGCGCCCCGTCGCCGGCGGTGAGCCACTGGTTCACCGGTGAGCTCCGTTCCGCGGCCAACGCGCTCGACTGGCGCGCACTCCCGATCCCGCTGGTCGCCAGCGACGACGCGGCGGCCGGTTTCCTCGCCGCGGTCAGCGCGAACGACACCGACGAGCTGCTCGCGCTCCTCGATCTCGCGCCGGAGACCACGCTCGAGGTGTCGTTGCGCATCGCGCGCGAGCTCCTCGACGCCGATCGGATCGAAGAGGCACAGGCGGTGCTCGACGCCCTCACCCCGCACGTCGCCGACGCGTGGCGGGTCGCGTGGCACCACGGCCTGTGCGCCCTGGCGCTCGATCAACCCGCAGCCGCGGTCGCTGCCTTCACACTCGTGTACCACGCGCTGCCGGGCGAGCCGGCGCCGAAGGTCGCGCTCGGAGCGGCGTGCGAGGCGGCAGGCGATCTCGCGGCCGCCGAGATCTGGTACGACACCGTGTCGCGCACCGACCCGAACTTCACCTCGGCAGTGTTCGGTCTCGCACGCTGCCTCCTCGCCATGGGTGAACGGGCGGGAGCGGTGACCGCGTTCGATCGGGTGCCGCGGACGTCGAGCGCCTCCACCGATGCGCAGACGGCCAAGGTGGAAGCGATGCTCGACTGCGATCCGTCGCAGCTGTCGATCGACGACGTGCTCGCGGCTGCTCAGGTGGTCGACGGTCTGTCGCTCCAAGGCGAGGCCCGCGCGCGGCTCGTGGTGCAAGTACTCGTGGGCGCGCTCGCCGTCGTGCCTCCCAGTCCGAACGGCACCACTCCGCGGGTGCTCGGCCACGAGCTCACCGACGACGGCATCCGCCGAGGCCTCGAGAGCACCTACCGCGCCCTGGCGAAGCACGCTGCGGTGCCGCGCGACCGGATCGAATTCGTCGACGAGGCCAACCGCGTTCGACCGAGGACGCTCACATGAGCGCGACCGCAGCCACCACGAGCTGCCCGAGCTGCGCCGAGCCGGTGTCGGACGGCGACCGCTTCTGCGAGGGCTGCGGGTTTCCGCTTGCCGCGGTGGACTCCGAGGCCCCGGCCACGCGCGCCGATGGTCGCATCGAGGCAGAGGAGGCACACGCGGCAGGCGTCAGCCACCGCGGCAAGCTCCACCGTCGCAACGAGGACGCGATGCACGTTGCGTCCTCGGAGCACACCGCGTTGGCAATCGTCTGCGACGGCGTGTCCTCGTCGATGAACCCCGACTTGGCATCACGCGTCGCGGTCAGCGCGGCAGGAAACGTGTTGGCGGCACGCGGCGACCTCGACGCGGAGTCGCGGATGCGACATGCGATCGCCGCAGCACAGTCTGCGGTGCTCCGAGTGCCATGGACAGCAGGCCAACGCTACGGCGCACCGGCGTGCACCCTCGCCGCCGCGACGTGGGACGGCGCGACCGTCGTCGTCGGGAACGTCGGCGACAGCCGCGTCTACTGGATCGACGACGCGCAGGCGGAGCTCCTCACCGCAGACGACTCGTGGCTGTGGGAGCAGGTCGCCGCGGGTGTCGATCCTCAGGTGGCCGAGCAGGACCAGAACGCGCACATGATCACCCGCTGGCTCGGCGCTGATGCACCCGACGACGTGTACCGGGTGGCCACCTTCGTCCCGCCGCGTTCCGGACGGCTGGTCGTGTGCTCCGACGGTCTCTGGAACTACGCAACGTCCGCCGACGAGATGGCGCTCGTCGTCCGCACCCTCACCACTGACGGCACGGCGCTCGCCGTCGCCCACGCGTTGGTCGACCGCGCCCTCGACGAGGGCGGCCACGACAACGTGACCGTCGTGGTCATCGACATCGAACCGACTGGCGGTCCCGAGCCGCACGTCACTCCGGAGGAGTCATCGTGACGACCTTCCGCGCGGCGGTGCATCACAGTGAGTACTTGCCGCCGGGCGCGACCGAGGTGAACGCAATCGTCACGTTCCGCGCCACCGGCGCTGGTGACATTTCGGTGAGTGCTGCGCTGCGGGTCTGGACACCGCAGAGCGCGTCGGTGCGGTTCGTCCGGCAGGTGGCTCCCACAATCGACGACCTGACCACCCGCCGCATCGACATCGATGAAC
>JBEVIU010000014.1:0-11267 GCA_040510575.1 Acidimicrobiia bacterium
CGCTCGTCTGCACCGGAACCCGCGATGGTGGTCGGTAGCCTCGCCTGATGGCCACCGAGGCGCGCGTGCTCGCGAACCGCTACGAGCTCGGGCCCGAAGTAGGCCGCGGCGGCATGGCGCGAGTGCATCTCGCCCGCGACCGCCTGCTCGAGCGCACGGTTGCCGTGAAGGTGCTGTCGACCCTCGACGCGCACGATCCCACCTCGATCGAGCGGTTCCGCCGCGAGGCACAGGCCGCGGCCCGGTTGAACCACCCGAACATCGTGGCGGTCTACGACTGGGGCGAGGACGACGACACCGCGTTCATCGTGATGGAGTACGTCGACGGCCAGACCCTGCGCGACGTGATCTTCGACCGTGGGCGCCTCACCGCGCTCGAAGCGGCGCGTGTGGCCGCCGAGATCGCCGACGCACTCGCATTCGCGCACCGCAACGGCGTGGTGCACCGCGACGTGAAGCCGGGCAACGTGCTCATCACCCCCGACGGCGAGGTGAAGGTCACCGACTTCGGGATCGCGCGGGCCGACAGCAGTGAGGGGCTCACGAAGACCGGTGCCGTGATGGGCACCGCGACCTACTTCTCGCCCGAGCAGGCGCAGGGGCACGCGCTCGATCGTCGCTCCGACGTGTACTCGCTCGGCGTCGTGCTCTACGAGATGGTCACTGGGATCGCGCCGTTCACGGCCGACAGCCCGGTGTCGGTCGCGTACAAGCACGTGCGCGAGGAGCCCACACCGCCGTCGACGATCGTGCCCGACCTGTCGGGCGCGATGGATCGCATCGTCCTGACCGCGATGGCCAAGGACGTGGACGCGCGCTACCAGTCGGCCGACGAGCTGCGCGCCGACCTCCAGCGCTTCGAGCGGGGCCGACCACTGCTCGGCGGCCCGATGACCGGGCGTGTGGCCGAGGTGCCGACGTCGGCCTACGTGGTCGCGGCGCCCGCCGGGGCCGCGGCAGCCAACCCGCCCGTTGGACCACCCCCCGAGCCGACGACTCGAGGGCGGGGCGGCAACCGTTGGGGCGCAGTCATCGCCATCGGCACCGCGCTCGCGCTCCTGCTGGCACTGATCGTGGTGCTGATCATGAACTCCGACATCGGCGGCGACGGCCCGAGCGCGCCCACGGTGGGCGTGCCGCTCGTGGTGAACCAACCGTACGACCAAGCGGCGGGAACGTTGCAGGGTCTCGGGTTCGAGGTGAAGCGCGAAGACACCCAGAGCTTGCAGCCGGCGAACCTGGTGCTCGCACAGTCGCCCGAAGAGGGCCGCAAGGCCGAGAAGGGCTCGACCGTGACCCTGACGGTGAGCAGCGCGACGATCACCGTGCCCGACGTGGTCGGCAAGCCACGCGACCAGGCCAACGCGGCGCTGCGCGCGGTGGGGATCGGGCCCATCTTCGTCGAGGTCGACTCGGATCAACCGCCGGGCACCTCGCTCTCGATGGACCCGCCGGCGGGCAGCGCGGTGTCGAAGCTCGTGCCGATCGTCACCGTGACGGTCGCTCGGGAGCCCGCAGTGCCGGTGCCCGACGTGCACGATCAGGACCAGACCCCCGCCGCGGCCACGCTCGGCCAGGCCGGGTTCAGCGTCACCTCGCGTGCCGAACCGAGTGACACCGTGCCCGTCGGCAAGGTGATCGGTACCGATCCCCCCGCGGGCACGCCGTTGCCGAGGGGCAGCGCGGTCACGCTGATCGTGTCGTCGGGACCGGGGCTGATCGACATCCCGAACACCGTGGGTCAAACCCAGCAAGCCGCGGCTGATGCCCTCACGGGCGCCGGGTTCGACGTGACGATCACGTTCCAGAACGGGGGGGTTCCGAACCGCGGCAAGGTGATTGCGCAATCACCGCCGGGCGGCAAGGCGCCACGGCTCACCGACGTCACGATCGTGGTGGGCAGCTAGCGCGTCGGTGTCGACCTCCGCGTCAGTGCCTGCGGCCGGCCCGTCGGCCCGTGCAACCAGCCTCGGCGCCTGGTATCGCGCCCACGGACGTCACGATCTGCCGTGGCGCCACACGCGTGACCGATGGGCGGTGCTCGTGTCGGAGGTGATGCTGCACCAGACCCAGGTGCCGCGCGTCGCCGCGGTGTTCGACGACTTCCTCGCGCAGTTCCCCACGCCGGCCGCGATGGCGGCGGCGGGGCCGGCCGCGGTGATCACGGCATGGGGGAGGCTCGGCTACCCGCGACGCGCCCGCCGGTTGTGGGAAGCGTCGTGCGTGATCGCGGATCACGGCTGGCCCGACGACCTCGAGGCCTTGCCCGGCGTGGGGCGCTACACCGCACGCGCGATCGACGCGCAGGTCGACGACGTCGACGTGGTCGCGATCGAGGTGAACGTGCGCCGCGTGGCGCAGCGCGTGGCAGGCGCAGTGCTCACCGATCGAGCCGCCGAGGAGGAGGCGAGACGCGTCGGCGGCCGGCTGCGGGGACGCGACCGACTGCTCGCGTTGATGGACCTCGGAGCAACGGTGTGTCGCGCTCGCGACCCGCAGTGCTCGTCCTGCCCGCTGCGGGCACGCTGTGCCACGCGCGGGTCGTTGCCGGGTGAAGCGCGGGCGCGTCAGGCGCCGTTCGAGGGGAGCTTCAGGCAACGACGGGGTGTGGTGCTCGCCGCGTTGCGGCGCGGGCCGTCGGCAGTGGCCGACCTCGATGCCGACGCACTCACCTCGCTCGTGACCGACGGCCTCGCCGCCACCGACGGCCCGATCGCCCGCCTCCCCTGAGGTTCAGAGGCCCAGGGGTCAGGCGGGGGTGGCGACAGCGCCGAGGAAGTTGCGGAGGAGGTCGTGGCCGTGCTCGGTGAGGATCGACTCGGGGTGGAACTGCACACCCTCGATCGGGAGCTCACGATGACGGAGCCCCATCACCAGACCGTCTTCTGATTCCGCGGTGACCTCGAGCGCGTCGGGCACCGACGCGCGATCGACGACGAGCGAGTGGTAGCGGGTGGCCGTGAAGGGGCTCGGGAGATCGCGGAACACCCCGCGGCCGTCGTGGGTGATCTGCGACGTCTTGCCGTGCATCACCTGTGGCGCGCGCACCACGTCACCACCGAACACGTGCCCGATGCACTGATGGCCGAGGCACACGCCGAGCACTGGCACTCCCGCAGCACCGAAGTGCTGGATCGCGTCGTTCGAGACGCCGACGCTCTCAGGATGCGTGCCGGGGTCGCCGGGGCCGGGAGACACGAGCACCGCATCCGGCGCGAGCGCGATCAGATCGTCGAGCGAGACCGCATCGTGGCGGTGCACGATCGGGTCGGCACCGAGCTCACCGAGGTACTGGACGAGGTTGTAGACGAACGAGTCGTAGTTGTCGATCACCAGCACCCGGGCGGCCACCGGGTCACGGTACCCGCGGCACGGTGTTGCGGTCCGAGGCGTTATTCTCCGCCGATGCCGTCGTCGAAGCCGCAGAACGCGGGCGCGAGCAAAGGCGCCGCGAAGGGCACCAGCAAGGCATCCGGCAAGCCGGCCACGAACAAGGCGGCCACGAACAAGCCCGCCGCTCCGCCGCAGCGCGGGTCGCGCCGCTACACGCCTCCTGCGCCCAAGGGCGCGAAGCGAAGCTCGCTCTGGGTGCCGGTCGCGATGTTCACCTGTCTCGGCCTGGGCATCGTGGTGATCGCCGGCAACTACCTGCAGCTCCTGCCCGGCGGTGAGACGAGCAACAACTTCCTGATCATCGGCCTCGTGCTGCTGATCCTGGGGTTCGTGCTCTCCACGATGTTCCGCTGACAGGCGTTCCGCCGCTCGTACCCGGGCCTGCTTGCCCCAATTGTCCGAACGCCAGGACTGTGATTTCGCACAGAGTTGTCCACAGACGGTGGAGAACTCTGGACGCAGCGATCCTGTGCGGCGTGCGGCGGTCAGGCGTCGACGAGGACCATGTCTTCGCGGCAATGACGGGGCGCTTCCGGATCGCCTTCCTGGGCGGCGGTCATCGTCACCTCCGCGCCACAGACGATGCAGCGGAAGCGCAGGTTCACCGGCTTGATGTCGTCGGGATCGACCTCGGCGGGCGGCGCCACGTGGAACTTCCGCAGCAGGTTCGCCCCGATCACGTACAGCGTGATCGCGACGGCCACCGCCACCAGGATGCGCAACCCGAGACCCATGCGGTCCCCATCGTCGCGCTCGACGGCCCGCGCCGCTGGATCAGGCTCGAAGCCTCAGCGTGCAGGTCTGGGCTCAGGACTGGCGGCTACGGGCGCTCGAGCAGCAGGGCATTGGCGGTCCCGCCGCCTTCGGACATCACCTGGAGGCCCCTGCGAGTGCCGCTCCGCTCGAGCTCGTGGACGAGGGTGGTGAGCATCCGAGCACCCGACGCGCCGAGCGGGTGCCCGAGCGCGATCGCACCGCCGTTGACGTTCACGACGGCGGGGTCCGCCTGCACCGCACCTGCCCAAGCAAGCACCGCGCTCGCGAACGCCTCGTGCGCCTCCACCCGATCGACCGCGTCGAGCGCGAGTCCGGCGCGTTCGAGCAACTTCTGCGTGGCGGGGATCGGAGCAGTGAGCATCTCAACCGGGTCAGCACCGGCGACCGCGAACGCAACGAAGCGCGCGCGTACCGGCAACCCGAGACGCGCGGCAAACTCCTCGCTCGCGACGAGCACCGCGGCCGCGCCGTCGGCCACCGGCGCGCTGTTGCCCGCGGTGACCATCCCGCCGGGCTTGAACGCCGGCGCGAACGCGGCGAGCTGCTCGGCGGCGATCGCGCCGCGTGCTGTCTCGTCGTGCTCGAGCGGGGCGGCGTCGACGAGCGGCACGGCGACGATCTCGGCGTCGAAACGGCCGACCTCGCGCGCACACTCGGCGCGCCGGTGCGACTCGAGCGCGTACGCGTCGAGCTGCTCGCGTGAGAGCGCGAACCGCTCCGCGATGTTCTCGGCCGCGATCCCCTGGGGTACCAACGCCGGGTAGCGGGCGTGCAGCGCGGTCCCGAACGGATCGCCCGCGCCGTGGCGAAACGGGAGCGAGCCAGCTGCCACCACGGATTCGCCCATCGGGACCCGGCTCATGTGCTCCACCCCCGCCGCGATCACGAGGTCGTACGCACCCGCGATCACTCCTTGGGCGGCGAAGTGCACCGCCTGCTGCGACGAGCCGCACTGACGATCCACGCTGGTACCGGCCACGGAGTCGGGGAACCCGGCCGCGAGTGCGGCGTTGCGGCCGATGTTGAACGCCTGCTCGCCGACCTGCGAGACGCAACCCACGATCACGTCGTCGAGCAGTGCCGGGTCGACACCGACGCGCTCCACGAGCGCGCGCAACACGTGGGCGCCCAGATCCACTGGGTGCCACGCGGCCAGCGCGCCCTGGCGACGGCCCATCGGGGTGCGGAGCGCGTCGACGATCACCGCGGTGGGCATGCGGCGCAGCGTACGCGGGTCTCCCTCCGCGGGGAGCGGGGGCCGGACCCTAATGTCCCCGCCCATGCGTGACGTCGCCGAGCCGCGAAGCCGACGGTGGCGTCATGGTTGGATCCTCGAGGTGCTCGGCGGCATCGCGTTGTACCTGGGCTACGACTGGCTGCGCGACCAGGCGACCGGCACCAGTGCCGCGGCACTGCACCACGCCGAACAGATCGTGTCGGCCGAGCAATTTCTCGGCCTGTACCACGAGTACTCGATCCAGCAGGCCTTCCTCGGCGCCGACTGGTTCCTCGCCTTCTGGAACATCTACTACGGCACCATCCACTTCGTGCTCCCCGTGGTCGCGCTCGTGTGGCTCTACCGGTCGGTCCCGGCCCGCTATCTGCTCTGGCGCAACACCTTGCTGTTCATGCTCGGCTTCGCAGTCGTCGGGTTCTTCCTCTATCCGCTCACGCCACCTCGCCTGATGCCCCGGCACTACGGCTTCGTCGACACTGCGGCCGCGTACTTCAACTTCGGTCCGCAGGTGCGGGTCACGTTCAATGCCGCCGGCCAGCCCAGCGCGGCGGCGGTACGAGAGTTCGGCAACCTGTTCGCGGCGATGCCGAGCCTGCACGTGGGTTGGTCGACGTGGGTGGCCCTCTCGTTGTGGCCGCTCGTGCGTCGTCGCTGGGCGCGCGTGCTCCTCGCGCTCTATCCCGTGACCATCCTCTTCTGCATCGTGGTCACCGCGAACCACTGGGTGCTCGACGCGGTCGGAGGTTGGGTCGTGCTGGGTCTCGGCTACGCGTGCGCCCGGGGCGTGGCCTGGGCCGGCGCTTGCCGTCGGGAGCGAGCAGGACGAGAATTGCCCCGCCCGGGAGGGACACGGAAGGAACTGGCCGGATCATGACCGCGAAGCCAGAGCGCTTCGGAGAAGACCATCTCGCCCTGGTCATCGACGCGGGCCGATTCGGCATGTGGTCGTGGAACGCCCTCACCAACGAGGTCACCTGGGACGACGCCATGCAGGCGCGCTTCGGGCTGCCGCCGAGCGGAGCCGTCCACACCTTCGACGACTACCTCGAGCGGGTCCTCCCCGAGGACCGCGACACCACGCTGGCCGCGGTGCTCGACGCGCGCGAGTCCTCCAACGACCTCATGTTCGAGCACCGAGTCGTATGGCCCGACGGCAGCGTGCACTGGCTGGAAGGGCGAGGACGCGCGGTGCGCGACGAGCAGGGTGCGTTCGTCGGAATGGTCGGCGTGGGCATCGACATCGACGACCGCAAGCGGGTCGAGGAGATGCAGCGCGAAGCCGACGCGCTCCGAGCCAACGCGGAGCTCGTGCAACAACTCGAAGACGCGCAGCGCCTGGCGCGCATCGGCGACTGGCGCTGGGACTTCGCGACCGACGAACTGACCCTCTCGACCGAGATGCACCGTCAGCTCGGTGGCGACGCGCCGCGCACCGGCCACGAGCTCCGCGAGCTCTGGACGGCGCGCGTGCACCCCGAGGACCGGCCTGTGTTCGAAGAGACGCAGGCGCAGTCGATCACCGACGGTCGACCCTTCACGATCGAGCACCGACTCGTCGTCCGCGGCCAGACCCGGTACATGGTCCACCGCGGCGAGATCCTCCGCGACGACGCAGGCGAGATCATCGGCATGCGCGGCACCACCCAGGACATCACCGAGCGGCGCCAGACCGAAGCGGCACTGCTCACGACCCGCGACCGCCTCGCGCAAGAACAGCGCGCGGTTCAGGTGCTGCACGAGGCACTCATCAGGCCCGAGTTCCCCGCCGTCGAGGGCTTCGAGATCGCGGCGCGCTACCTGTCGGCCGAGATCGTCGGCGACGTGGGGGGCGACTGGTACGACGCGTTCTCGCTCCCCGACGGGCGGATCATGCTCGCGGTGGGCGACGTGTCGGGCCACGGCATCCGTGCTGCCCGCCTCATGGCCAAGCTCCGCCATGCGACGCGCGCCTACGCGACGCTCGACCCCGACCCGGCGCACGTGCTCACGCACCTCGACCAGTTCCTCGGCCACTTCTGCGAGCCCGAGGAGTTCGCGACCGTGCAGCTCGCGACGCTCGACCCCGACACGGGCACGATCGAGCTGGTGTCGGCCGGTCATCCGTTGCCGCTCCTCGTGCACGCCGAGTCGGCCGAGTTCGTGCCGGTCGACGGCACACGCGTGCTCGGCATCACGATGCTGCCCATGCACATCGAGCCGATCCGACTGACCCTCGAGCCCGGCACGGCGTTGCTCTTCTACACCGACGGGCTCGTCGAGCGACGCGGCGTCGCGCTCGCGACGCTGGGCGACGGCACCGAGCGACTGGTCGAGCTCACGCTCGCCGGTGCCGGCGCCGGCACCGGCGCCAGCGCAGGAAAGGTGTGCGACGTCGCCCTCGGCACCTGCCTACGCGGAGTGAGCCGCGAGGACGACGTGTGCGTGTTGGTGGTGCTGCGCCAACCTGCACCGGGGTAGGTCGACCAGCGGCGCGCCCGACCTCAGTCGGACTCGGGCACCGTGCTGACGTCGAACTCCTCGACCTCGATCGCGTCGGCGACGCCGTCGCCGTCCACGTCGATCGCAGTGGTGCGCGTCACGGTGAGCGAATCGGCAGTGCCGTCTCCATCGACGTCCATGGCGACGGTCTCGGTGACCTCGACGATGTCGGCGACCCCGTCGCCGTCCACGTCGATCGCCACCGTCTCGGTGACTACGACCACGTCGGGCGATCCGTCGCCATCGACGTCGATCTCTTCAACCTCGACCGACACGCGCGCGTCGGTGACACCGTCGCCGTCGAGGTCGACGTCGGCGACCTCCACCACCTTGTCGTTGTCCGTGTCGCCGGTCATCGCCACTCCTCGGTCGGCCGGAGCAGCACTGTACTTATCGCGCCACAGGCTCGGCACGGGATCGGACGATCCACTGCTGCACGGTCAGGATCCCGATCGCGGCGAGCACCGCGATCGTCGGCTCAGCGGGTGCGCGAATCCTCGTGCTGCCGTAGAAGGCCATGGCGACCAGCACCGCGACCACGGGGCCGGCCAGGAACACCGGCAGGTAGCGCTTCGCGAGGCGCGTGACCCCCAAGATCGCGAAGGGGAGCAGGAACAGGTGGAGGATCTGCCCGGTCCGCTGCGCGTTCCGGTCGCGACCTTCGTTGCGGTCGAAGTCGAGTTGGTCGTCGAGCTTGTACACGCCCAGCATCCGTCCGACCCGGGCGGCCACGACGCCGGGCACGTCTTCGAGGTGCTCCCAGCCGAAGTCGAGCGACCGGCTCGTGAGCTCGTTGTCGATGGCCAACTCGTCCCACGTGTCGTGGCCCGCAGGCGGGCGTCCCTTGCGGGCGTCGTGAAATTCCTTCAGCACGCAGTAGAGGTCCCACCCGCCGATGTTGCGACCGCCGACGCTCAAGCCGAAGCCCGACGGGCACCAGCTGCCCGCGAGGGTGACACCGCGATTCGTCGAGAGGGTGAAGCCGTCGAACTCCTCGTAGTTGCGCACGACCCACGGCGTGATCACCAACAGCATCGCCGCTGCTGCGACCAGCGCGGCGACGCCACGTGCCTTCCACGTCGGGCAGACCACGATCACGAGCGGAACCACGAGCACGATGAGGAACAGCACGCCTTCACTGCGCGTGAGGGCGGCCACGCCGAGCGCCGCGCCCAACGCGGCCATGCGTTGCCAGCTCGGTCGGTCTGCGGCCCGAACACCCAGCAGCAGCACGAGCGGGATCACGACCAGGTACACGCTCTCGCTCACGCCGAAGCCGGCGTGCTGGAACCACAGCGGATGCAGCGCCGCGATCGCCGCAGCGATCACACCGGCCGTCGCGCCCGCCACGTGACGCGCCACGAACCCGGTGAGCACGACGCCGATCGCCGCGACCAGGCTCAGCGCGATCCGCTGTTGCAGCTCGGTGGTCAGGCCGACGACGTCGAACGCGGCCAGGATGCCTCCGAGCATGGGCGGGTGCTGCGCGGTCGGGACCAACTTGCCGCTCGAGTCGGCCAGCACGTACCCGGCTCCATCGGCCAGGTTCCGCGCGATCCATCGGTAGACATCGGAGTCCACTGCCGGGTCGGCGTTGGCGTTGTCGATGGCGAAGGCGATGCGCACCACCGCGGCGACGACGCCGACGCCGACGATCGCTCGCGTCCCGCGGGGCAGCTGCACAGCGGCGCACCGTACCGTTGCACAGCGGCGCGGCGCCTGATCGGTCGTCGGCTCCTGCGGGCCACCCGTTTCGTCGGTGACCGGCACGCGATGGGCCACACAATTCTTTCCTTCCCGTCATCTCGACGGCCGAGCGCGTTCTCTAGGGTCGCGGGATGGTCGCCCGGCCTCCCCGAGCAATCGTGATCCGACGCCTCGCCATCGGCGCGCTCCTCCTCGCCCTCGCGTCCGCGCTGGCGGCAGGTGGCGCGGGCGCAGCGTCTGCTGCAGCCGCTGAGCGCGCCGTACAGCCCAGCGCCGACTGGATCAAGGAGCCGCACGCCGTCGCGATGCGCGTTCGCCCGGTGGCGGCGGGCGTGGCCGCGAAGCGCCGTCAACCGACCGCGGCGCAGCGCGTTGCCGTGGCCAGGATGGTGGCCGCGTGCGACGCAGCCGGCCTCGACGGGCTCGGCTACGTGCCCACCAGCGGTGGCGACGTCGCACACGACACGGGGTGCGTGGTACGGGCCGACGGACACTCCCCGAAGCAACGTTTCCTCCTCGACGCGCCGCTCGTCACCGGCGCCGACATCGCACGGGTCACACTGCGTACGAAGGCCGCGGGCACGGCGGTAGTCGTGGTTCGCCTCACGCCCGTGGCGAGCGCTCGTCTCGACGGCTTCGCGGCATCACATCCCGACGCACCGCTGGCCGTGACAGTCGACGGTTGGATCATGCAACGTGCAGCGTGGATCCCCACGAGGTTGCCGTCGCACGCGATCGAGCTGGGCGCCGGCGAGCGCGGCGCCTCGGCACGGGGGATGCCGCTCGACGCGGCTCGGCGGCTGGGCGCGCAGCTCGCCGACTCACAGTCGGAGCGATTCGTCCGTCTGGTCGGCGCGACCACGATGGGCGTGGCCGCGCGGTCGACCCTCGCCGACACCGACCCGGCCATCGTCGACCCGTCGGCGTTCGTGAACCAATGCAAGTTGTCCGACTCGAGCGAGAAGCTCGTGGTGCTCGGCTGCTATCACGACGGCCACATCGTCATGTTGAACGTCACGCGCGTCGACGTCGAAGACACGATGATCGTGACCGCCGCGCACGAGATGCTGCACGCCGCGTACGAAGCGCTCCCCTGGAAGGAGCGCAAGCGCGTCGACCGCCTCCTCGAGGATGCCTTCGAACACCTCGACGACGCCGACCTCCACGAGCTCGTCGCCGAGTACGACCGACTCGAGCCCGGTCAGCGCAACACCGAGCTCCACTCGTTGCTGGGCACGCAGGTGCGCGCGCTCCCACCCGCGCTCGAGCAGTACTACGGCCGCTACTTCCTGCGCCGGACGGCGCTGGTCGACGCGTACGAGACGACTGAGCGGGTGTTCGACGAGGTCGAGGCACGCATCGACGCGATCGCGACCGAGCTCGAGGGATTGACCAGCCAGGCCCAAGCGCTGCGCGCGCAGGTGGAGGCCGCTGCCGCGGAGGCAGATCGTCTGGCGTCCGAGATCAACTCCCTGCGGAACCAGGGCCGCATCGCGGAATCGAACGACCTCGTCGGCGCACAGAACGCGGCCGCGGGGAACGCGAACGCCTTGCTCGGCCAGTTCCAGGAGCTGCACGGAACGTTCGACGCCAAGATGGCCGAGCTCGATGCCGCCCGAACTGCGGCGCTCGACCTCGTGAACGCGGTGTCGGCGGTACCGATCACCGAGGAAGA
>JBEVIU010000015.1:0-28306 GCA_040510575.1 Acidimicrobiia bacterium
GACGATCGACCGCGGCGGCCGGGGGTTGCCGCGCGCGGCGGCGAAGAACCTTGGGGGGGTCGGGGGGGCCACGCGCCCTGACCAGTACGAGGGCGGGCTCGCGGACCGGCGCGCGCACGGTGCCGTGAGCGACGACACGCGGCGCGCACTCGCGCTCGAGGCGTTCGCGCACACCGCGGCGTACGACGCGGCGATCGTTGCATGGCTCGAGGGCGATGCCACGCTGCCGCAGCACCTCCGCATCGCGCTCGAGCGCGTCGACGCGCCCCTTCGGTACGGCGAGAACCCTCACCAGGAAGCGGCGCGGTACCGCACCGCAGGCACCACCAGCTGGTGGGACTCGGTGCAACAGCACAGTGGCCTCGCGCTCTCGTACCTCAACCTCTACGACGCCGACGCGGCGTGGCGTCTCGCGCACGATCTCGGCGCGGAACCCACGTGCGCGATCATCAAGCACGCCAACCCGTGTGGCGTCGCGGTCGCGGCGACACTGGCCGACGCGTACCGACGTGCACTCGAGTGCGACGAGCGCTCCGCGTTCGGCGGGATCGTGGCGTTCAACCGGCCGATCGACGCGGCCACGGTCGAGCTCATGACTGCAGGGCCACAGGCCGACGTGGTGATCGCGCCCGGCTACGACGACGGCGCGATCGAGGCACTGCGCAAGAAGCGCAAGAACACCCGTGTGCTCGAGGCCTCGCCTCCCGAGCCCATCACGCGCGACTACCGCCAGATCTCGGGTGGGTTCCTGGTGCAGGCACCGCATCACTACGCCGCACAGCGGAGCGACTGGCGGGTGGTCACCAAGCGTGCGCCCACCGAAGAGGAATGGCGCGATGCGGAGCTCGCCTGGCGCATCGTCGGGCACGTGAAGTCGAACGCGATCGTGCTCGTGAAGGACGCCCAGGCGGTCGGCATCGGCGCGGGCCAGCAGAACCGGGTGGAGTCGGGCGAGATCGCGGCGAAGAAGGCGGCCGGGCGCGCCGCCGGCGGCGCATGCGCGTCCGATGCCTTCTATCCCTTCCCCGACGGCGTGGAGGCCGCGGCGGGGGCCGGTGTCGCGGTGGTCGTGCAGCCGGGTGGATCCGTGGGCGACGAGAAGGTCATCGCCGCCGCCGACGAGCTCGGCCTCGCCATGGTGTTCACGGGCGAACGCCACTTCCTGCACTGAAGGACGGGAGCACCATGCCTGCGAAGATGATGCCCGGAGCGCCGGTGGCGGACGCGGTGTTCGCGGAGCTCGAGCCCCGGGTCGAGAAGCTGATCGCCAACGGCCACACGCCGGGGCTCGGCACGATCCTTGTGGGCGACGACGGTGCGAGCGAGCGCTACGTCGGCATGAAGATGCAGCGCGCCCAGGAGCTCGGTTGGAGCTCGCCGCACGCGCACCTGCCCGGCGACGCCACCCAAGTCGATCTCGTCGCGGCGATCCGCGCGTTCAACGACGACCCTTCCGTTGACGCGTTCCTCGTGCAACACCCCGTCCCCTCGCACCTCGACTACGACGCCGCGCTGCTCGAGATGGATCCCGACAAGGACGTCGACGGGATGCATCCCGTCAACATGGGTCGCCTCGCGCTGATGATGCCCGGGCCCGCGCCCTGCACCCCCGCGGGGATCGAGGCGTTGCTCGCGTTCTACGAGATCCCGGTCGCCGGTCAGGAGGTGTGCATCCTCGGGCGTGGCACCACCCTCGGGCGTCCGCTCGCGCTGCTCCTGTCGCAGAAGCGGCCGACGGCCAACGCTGCGGTCACCGTCGTGCACACCGGGATTCCCGACTGGCCGCGCTACACCCAGCGCGCCGGCATCGTCATCGCGGCCGCCGGCGTGCCCGGGATCCTGAAGCCCGAACACATCACGCCCGGCGCCGTCGTCGTCGGGGGTGGCGTGCGCTACGAAGGACGCCGACTCCTGCCCGACGTCGACGAAGCGTGCGAAGAGGTCGCGGGTGCGATCACGCCACGCGTGGGTGGCGTTGGCCCGACCACGATCGCGATGCTGTTCAAGAACGCGGTGGAAGCTGCTGAACGCGCAGCTGGGCACGACGCGCGATGACCGCCGATCCGCATCCGCGCGACGAGTCGTCGCAGCCCGCGGTGCCGGCGTCGACCGCAACGGTCTGTCCGCTGTGCGGGGTGACGGTGCAACCCAACGAGTTGCGTTGCCCGTCGTGCAACATGACGCTCGCCGGCGTCGGCGGTCGTCCCGGTCCCTTCAGCCGACGCGTGCTGTGGTGGTGGGCCGCCGCGCTCGTGGTGATCTACCTCGTGGCCGTCGCCGTCGTCGCGCTGATCCCGGCGTGAGCCCGGACCACAGGTAGACCGAGGAGCAAAGCATGGTGCGACGGCGTCGAGGAAGCTCCGAGGGCGAGCCGGAGCCGCAACCGTCGGCACCGCCACCCGCGTTCGACATCGAGGCGTCGGCCGAGTTGCGCCGCGCGTTCCATGCTGCGAGCGACCCGATCACCGCGCCGCCGATTCGCACCGTGCTGGTCGACGTCGCCACCGAGCTGGAGCGTGGCTTCTGGGACGCGCCGCTGTGGCTCCCGGTGGGGGCCACGCTCGAAGGCGGGCCCGACCTCTGGGAGATCGTGAGCGTGCGCCTGATCATGCCGCTCGCCACCGGGGGCCCGGGGCGACCGGTCCTCTACCTCTACGCGCGGCACATCGAGGCGTAGCTCGCGGGCCCTTCCGGCTCGACTCGACGGCCGTCCGCGAACCGGTGTGAACTAGCGTCGAACGCCGTTCTCGCCCGTTCCACGACTCCCCACGACTGCCGGAAGAGGCCATGCCGAGCGACCGTCACACCATCATCTACACCCACACCGACGAGGCTCCGGCGCTCGCGACCAGGTCGCTGCTGCCGGTGGTCAACGCCTTCACCGACGTCGCCGGCGTGCGCGTCGAGCTGCGCGACATCTCGCTCGCCGGGCGGGTCCTGGCCTCGTTCCCCGAGCTGCTCACACCGGAGCAGCGCGTGAGCGACGACCTCGCCGAGCTCGGTGAGCTCGTGAACCGTCCCGAGGCGAACGTGATCAAGCTGCCGAACATCTCGGCGTCGATCCCGCAGCTGAAGGCCACCATCGACGAGCTTCGGGCCAAGGGCTTCACGCTGCCCGACTACCCCGACGAGCCCGGCACGCCCGAGGAGCTCGACGTGAAGGCGCGCTACGACAAGGTGAAGGGCTCGGCGGTGAACCCGGTGCTGCGCCAGGGCAACTCCGACCGACGCGCGCCGCTGTCGGTGAAGAACTACGCGAAGTCACACCCGCCCCGCATGGGTGCCTGGGCGCCCGACTCGAAGACCAGCGTCGCCACGATGGGCGCCAACGACTTCCGCTCCAACGAGCAGTCGGTCACGTTCGCGGCCGACGACGACCTGCGGGTCGAGTTGGCCGGGAGCGACGGAAACGTGACCGTGCTCAAGGACTCGATCCCGGTGCTCGCGGGTGAGATCGTGGACGCCACGTTCATGAGCGCGCAGGCGCTCGACGCGTTCCTCGGCGCGCAGATGGCCGCCGCCGCGGCGAACGACGTGCTGTTCTCGATCCACTTGAAGGCCACGATGATGAAGGTCTCCGACCCCATCATCTTCGGCCACGCGGTGAAGACCTATTTCGCCGACGTCTTCGCGAAGCACGCGGATGTCTTCGACCGCATCGGCGTCAACGCGAACGACGGCATGGCCGACGTCCTCGCCCGTGTCGCCGCGTTGCCCGATGCGGAGCGCGCTGCCATCGAGGCCGACGTGCAGACCGCACTCGCGACGGGCCCGGCGCTGGCGATGGTCGACTCCGACCGCGGGATCACCAACTTGCACGTCCCGAGCGACATCATCATCGACGCCTCCATGCCGCCGATGATCCGCGACTCGGGGCGGATGTGGAACGCGTCCGGCGACCTGCAGGACACGCTGGCGGTCATCCCCGACTCGTCCTACGCCGGCGTCTACTCGGCCGTGGTCGACGACTGCCGCACGAACGGCGCGTTCGACCCTGCCACGTTGGGATCGGTCCCGAACGTCGGGCTCATGGCGCAGCAGGCCGAGGAGTACGGCTCGCACGACAAGACGTTCGAGATCCCCGCCGACGGCACCGTGCGCGTGGTGAATCGCGCCGGCGACGTCGTGATGGAACACGACGTCGCGGCCGGCGACGTGTGGCGAGCCTGCCAGGTGAAGGACGCCGCGGTGCGCGACTGGGTCGGGCTCGCGGTGCGACGGGCGCGACTCAGCGCGACGCCGATCGTGTTCTGGCTCGACGAGACGCGCGCGCACGACGCGCAGATCATCGCCAAGGTGCGCCAGTACCTGCCGGAGCACGACACGTCAGGGTTGACGATCGAGATCCTGGCGCCCGCCGACGCGTGTCGCTATTCACTCGAGCGCATCCGGCGGGGGGAGGACACGATCTCGGTCACCGGCAATGTGCTGCGCGACTACCTCACCGACCTGTTTCCGATCGTGGAGCTGGGCACCAGCGCCAAGATGCTGTCGATCGTGCCCCTGATGAGCGGCGGTGGGCTGTTCGAGACGGGCGCCGGCGGTTCGGCGCCGAAGCACGTGCAGCAGTTCGTGAAGGAGAACCACCTGCGCTGGGACTCGCTCGGTGAGTTCCTCGCGCTCGCGGCGTCGCTCGAATTCCTCGCGCAGGCCACCGACAACGCGACCGCCCAGCTGCTCGCCGACACGCTCGACCGGGCAACCGGCTCGGTGCTCGACGAGAACCGCTCGCCGTCGCGCAAGGTGAACGAGCTCGACAACCGAGGCAGCCACTTCTACCTGGCGCTGTACTGGGCCCAGGAGCTGGCGCGCCAGACCGACGATCTCGCGCTCGCGGCCAAGTTCGCACCCATCGCCGAAGCGCTGGCGGCGGGCGAGGACAAGATCGTGCAGGAGCTCATCGACGTGCAGGGCTCGCCGGTCGACATCGGCGGTTACTACTTCCCCGACGTCGACCTGATCACCGCCGCGATGCGCCCCAGCCCGACCTTCAACGCCGTCATCGACGCGCTCTAGGATCGTCATCCGCTCGTTTTGGCGTCTCCGAACCACCGTATGCGTGGTCCCGGTACGCCAAAACGAGAAAGAGGAGGTCGTGTGAGCGCGGTCCTCGCCGAGCTGAACATCCGTCATACGCGTCGGCACCAACCGACCCGACGCGTCGCGCTCGGCGACACCTACCTCCCGACGAGCGGCGCCGCCTTCGGTGCGGTGCTCCTCGGTGCCGTCGTCGCGGAGTCCATGACCGGCCTCGACGAAGAGCAGTACGACGCCCTGGCGCGCTTCCTCGACGACGCACGCGACGGCTTCACGGTGCCGCGCATCGCGCTCAGGTACCGGGTCCAGACCGACACGCACGGCCTCGACCTGTCGCGTCACCGCATCCTCGCGGCCGACGTCGAGCGCGGCTCGACGCGCCCCAGGCTCGAGCTCGACCTCCACGGCCCGCCTGCGTCGCAGGTGGTGGGCGCGGTCATGGCCGGGGCTGCGCTGCCGCCGTCCGGTCGCAGCATCGTCTTCCGCGCCCTTCAGGCCGCTGTCGCGCGTCCCGGCCACCTCCCCGAGGGGCTCGACGTGGTGCGCCGCATCGAAGGCATCCCCGGTGTTCGTCCGCCGGCGCCGGGCGCCCGGCCGGGCGCGTCGGTCGACGGCTGGCAGGGCGTTCCGGCCGACCGCAGATGGGCCATGGAGGTCCTCGGGGTCAAGCCGGGGATGGAGGTGGCGCGCGACGACGTGCAGCGACGCTTCCGGCGGCTCGTGCGTCTGGCGCACCCCGACCACGGCGCAGTGAACGCGGGTGCGGCAGAGCGCATCGCCGAGCTCACCGACGCGCGTGAGGTGCTGCTCGGGTTCGCTTCGGCCGAGGTCCGACCAGCCGGGTAATTTCCGGGCATGCCCAACACTCCGCTCCACGTCACCGTCACCGGCGCCGCAGGACAGATCGGCTACGCGCTCGTGCACCGCATCGCGAGCGGACAGCTGCTCGGTCCGGACCAGCCCGTCGTGCTGCGCCTGCTCGAGATCGAGCCCGCCATGGCGGCGCTCGAAGGCGTGGTGATGGAGCTCGAAGACGGCGCGCACCCGCTCCTCGCCGGCATCGAAGCAACGTCGGAGTTGAAGACCGCGTTCGACGGCACGTCGTGGGCGCTGCTCGTCGGTTCGATCCCGCGCAAGGCGGGCATGGAACGCGGTGACCTGTTGTCGGTGAACGGTGGCATCTTCAAGCCCCAGGGCAACGCGATCAACGACCACGCGGCGAGCGACGTGCGCGTGCTCGTGGTCGGCAACCCGTGCAACACCAACTGCCTCATCGCGCGATCCAACGCGCCCGACGTGCCGGCCGATCGCTGGTTCGCGATGACCCGGCTCGACGAGAACCGAGCCAAGACGCAACTGGCCAAGAAGGCCGGCGTGCACCACGGTGAAGTCACCAACATGGCGATCTGGGGCAACCACTCGGCCACGCAGTTCCCCGACTTCGCCCACGCGCGCATCGGCGGTACCGAGGTGCCCGAGGTGATCACCGACGACGAGTGGTTGCAGACCACCTTCCTCGAGACGGTGCAGAAGCGCGGTGCCGCGGTGATCGAGAAGCGCGGCGCGTCGTCGGCCGCGTCGGCTGCACACGCGGCGATCGACTCCGTCAACAGCGTGGTGTTCGCCACCGATGCCGACGACTGGCATTCGCTCGCGGTGTGCAGCACCGGCGAGTACGGCGTGCCGGAGGGGCTGCAGTTCGGGTTCCCGGTGCGCAGCGACGGCACGACCACGTCGGTCGTCGAGGGCATCACGCACGACGAGTTCGCGCAGTCGAAGATCGCGGTCACCACCCAGGAGCTGCTCGACGAGCGCGACGACGTGCGCGCGCTCGGCCTCATCGGGAGCTGATGGGCGAGCGCTACGCGCTCACGTTCGGTGAGCCGGGGCTCGGTGGTGAGATCGTGCTGTCGGTCGATCGCGTCGAGGGACGAGCGGCATATCACGCGATCCTCGAGCTCGGATCTGAGCATGGCGTGATCGCGGTGCGCGACGACGAGGTCCCACCACCGCGTGGGGCGCTGCTCGAAGTGCGCGCCGACGGCCTCTGGGCCGAGGTGGTGCACGAGGCCGACGACCACTGGAGCTTCGGTCTCGAGGCGTTCGGCCTGCGGTTCGACACCGTGGCCGAGGCACGCATCGCGGAGGTCGGTGACCGCGTCCCGGTGGGCTACGACCTCGAGTGGGACCGGGGTCGGGTCGTGGGTGAGCTCCTCGTCGTGCGGGCCCGCATCGCCGTCGACACCGTGGGAGCCCTCGAACTTCAGCGCTGAGCATCCGTGACCGATACCGCGGGGGAACCGTAGGATCCTGCGATCCTCAGACCCGGGAGCCCCACCATGGTCCGCCGCGCGTTCTCCGCTCTTTCCGCCGTCGTGATGACAGGCGCCTTCGTGACGATGGGCGCCGTCGTGACCGCGGGCCCCGCGGCCGCCGAGACCTACGAGGGGGTGGTCGAGTACACCTGCACGACCTTCACCGCTGCGGGCACGGGCGCCGACATCCTCGACCGCGACAACACCGGTTCCGGTGTCGAGGCGGCCCGCATCGACGTGATCGACGGCACTGGCGCGGTGATCTACACGCTCAACTTCTCCAACCCGCTGGGTACCTACGGCCCCGGGCTGATCGACACCACGAACTACACCACCCCGCCGGCGGCCAACCCCATCACGATGTACGTCACCAGCCTCGCCGGCAACGGGTTGCCCGAGGAGGTCAACTCCTACGGCAGCGGAACGTGCGACGAGATCCCGACGGCGAACTGCGAGGTCCCGGCCCCGCCGACCGAGGTCGAAGGCACGGCGGCCGGCCGTGCTGCCGGCGCGGCGGCGGCCGTCCCCGCGGTCTGCGGCGATCTCGTGGTCACCAAGACCGTGGTCGGCACCGCCGATCCTGGCACGACGTTCAACGTGCAGGTCGCGTGCACGGCGCCGCCCGTCGACGAGGAGATCCCGACGAGTGAGGCACTCCCGGAGGGTCACGTGGCGCCGTTCTCGACCACGCTCACGTTCCCCGAGACCGGCGGCACGCAGACGTTGACGATCACCGACGGTGCGAGCTGCACCGTGACCGAGGCCGTGCAACCACCCGGCTGCACGCTCGTGAGCATCACCCCACCGTCGGCCGTGATCGAAGCCGACACCACCCGGACGGTCGCCGTCACCGATCAGTGTGAGATCACGATCAAGCCGGTCGTCGTCCAGCCCCGCTTCACGGGCTGATCATCTCCCCCCGAAATTGCGTCGCTGAGCGTTGTATTTCAACGCGCTGCGACGCAATTTCGTTTTGGCGGGGTCAGGTGCAGCGGGTGTCGGGCGCCGGGAGGGTCGCGTCGACGAGGTAGCTGGTGACGGCTGCGTCGATGCAGTCGCTGCGCCCGGTGCCGAACGCGGTGTGGTCGGTGCTCTCGAACGTCAACAGTCCTGCCCCTGCGATGCGCGCGACCACGCCCGCTGCACCCGAGTACGGCGTGGCCGGGTCGCCGGTGGTGGCGACGACCAGCACGGGTGGCGTGCCCGCCACGCGCACGTCACCGAGCTTGTCGCCCTTGGCTGCCTTCGGCATACCGACGCAGCCCGAGGTGGCCCAGCTGCCGCCCCAGGGCGGGAGGTCGTTCTGGAAGCGCAGGATGTCGGCGAGCTCGTGCGCGGCAGAGCGGGGCGCGCGGTCGGGACGGTCGACGCAGTTGATGGTCAGGAACGCCTCGTACAACGAGTCCCACGTTCCGTCGGGATGACGGCCGACGAAGTCGTCGGCGCGCTCGAGCAAGCCCGAGCCGTCGCCGTCGCGAGCCGCGAGGTCGAGTGCGTCGGCGAGGGTCGGCCACCAGCGCTCGTCGTACATCGAGCCGATCACCGCGTTCGCCATGGTCGCCTCGGTCACCGTCCCTGAGCGGGTGACGTCGTCGAGCGTGTACTCAGCGGCGATGGGGGTGGTCTGCAACGACGCGCGCAGGGATTCGAAGGCTTCGCGGGGCGGCGCCACACTCCGCAACGCGCACGACTGGTCCTGCTCACACCAGTCGAGAAACGCGTCGAACGCCTGCTTGAAGCCGGCGGCCTGCGCGTACGCGTACTCGAGCGACGGCTGCCAGTAGTCGGGTGGTCCGTCGAGCACCATCGTGCGCACTGCGCCGGGGAACATCTGCGCGTAGGTCATGCCGAGGACCACGCCGTAGGAGAACCCGAGGTAGTTCAGCTGCTGCTCGCCGAGCGCGATGCGGATCGCCTCGAGATCCCGCGCGCTGTTGCGGGTGCCGACCTGGCCTGCGTAGGCGCCCATCCGCTGCGTGCACCCGCGCGCGAACGCGGCGGAGTAGTCGCGTGCGACCGTGAGCTCGGCGGCGGTGTCGGGCACGATCGGTGTGTCGGTGTCGAGGAACGCGTCGTCGACGCAGTCGACGGGCCGTGAGTGCCCGGTGCCGCGTGGATCCCACGTGACGATGTCGAAGCGCGCCAGCACCGTGTCGGGAAAGCGATTGATCAGCTGCGGCAGGTAGTCGACCCCGCCTTGACCGGGCCCGCCGGGATTCACCGCGAGCACGCCGATCCGCTCGTCGGGAGACGTGGCCGCATGACGGGCCACTGCGAGGGGCACCTGATCGCTGCCGCCGGTCGTCCAGTCGACGGGCACATTGAGCGTGCCGCACTCCCAGGTGTCGTGGCACGGCACCCAGGCGATCGTCGGATCGAAGGTGGCCATCGCGGGCCAGACCTTCGTGGTCGACTTCGCCGCCACCGCTGTGCCGGTCGACGTCGCGAGCGTCACGACGACGAGGACGACGAGCGCGAGCTGGAAAAGTGACGCGCGCCGAAGTGGCCGCTCCATCAGCAACGGTCCTCCGCCACGAGCCGGGTGAAGTCACGCACCTGCTGCGCAGCCTCGTCGCCCGACCATCCCAGTTCGGGGCCGAGGAGCGACGCGACGTCCGCGGCCGCCGCGACGGTCGCGGCCCCGTCGAAGATCCGCGCGCGGGTGCGACGCGCCAGGACGTCGTCGAGCGTGAGGGCCATCTCCTCACGAACGGCGTACACGGCCTCTGCCTTGAGATAGGGAAGACCGGGCACCAACGGCTCGGCCCACTCGGGCACCTGGGTGGCCAACGCCGTGACGTGCTCTGCTTCCGAGCCGTACCGAGAGGCGAGGTGCTCGACGGTCGACGGCGCGCGGTGCGGCGCAGGCGGATCGAGCACCGCGACCGGACGATCGACGCCGTCGGCGCCCAGCAGCGAGAGGTGCTTGGTCCGGCTCGGCGCGTGGGACCCGCTCAGCTCCCGTTGCACCACGTCGACGGCGTCCGCTGCCATCCGTCGGTAGGTGGTGAGCTTGCCCCCAGTGACGGTGACGACGCCTGCGTCCGACGTGCGTACCGCGTGTCGGCGGGAGAGGTCGGCGGTGCGCGTCCGCATCGAGCCACGAAGCAGCGGCCGCAAGCCGGCCCAGGTCCCGACCACGTCGTGGGCGCTCGCGTTGACGGTGGTGATCGAGTTGAGCGCGCCGAGCAGGTACTCCACGTCGGCCGCGGTGCAGTGGGGCGTGTCGATGGAGCCGTCGTACGCGGTGTCGGTCGTGCCCACGTAGGTGCGATCACCCCAGGGGATGACGAACACCGACCGGGTGTCGCCCGGCACCGGGATGATCGCGGCGATGTCGTTGCGGACTCGCGACCACGGCAACGTGATGTGCACGCCCTTCGCCGGTTGCATCGACGCAGGGTGCGCGCCCTCGTCGAGCGCGCGCACGTCGTCGGCCCACACACCGGCCGCGTTCACCACGCTGGCGGTGCGGATCGTGAACTCCTCGTCGTCCGCGGCCACGCGCACACCGACGACGCGCCGCCCGTGGCGCTCGAACCCCGTCACCGCGACGCGGTTGGCAACGGCCGCGCCGTGGGCCGCGGCAGTGCGCGCGATCGTGAGTGTGAGCCGCGCGTCGTCGGCCTGCGCGTCGAAGTACACGTACCCACCGCGCAACCGGCTGCGATCGAGCGTCGGGATGTGTGCGAGCGCGGCGTCGACCGACACGCGCTGATGGCGCTTCCCGATGCGCAACCCGCCCGCGAGGTCGTACATCCACAGCGCGCTGCTCACGATCGGCGCAAGTCGCCGCGTGATTCGACCCTCGTCGGCGAGCACCGGCAGGAGAAAGGGCAGGATCGACACCAGATGCGGCGCGTTCTCGATGATGCGCTGGCGCTCGGCGAGGTTCTCGTAGACGAGCCGGAACTCGCGCTGGTCGAGGTACCGCAAGCCGCCGTGCACGAGTTTCGAGCTCCGGCTACTGGTGCCCGACGCGAAGTCGTCGCGCTCCACGAGCGCGGTGCGCAGCCCTCGCGTGACGGCGTCGAGCGCGACCCCGACACCGGTGATCCCGCCACCGACGACGACGACGTCGAAGTCGTCGTGACGCAGTCGATGCAGCGCGGCGGCCCGGTCGAACGAGCGGCTCGGCACTCAGAGCACGCTACCGGCCCCGCGCCGGTTCGCTCGCGCGGCGACGGGCGTGTCGACGAGCGCCGACGCGCCGATCCCTACGCGCGGATCCCTACGCGCGGATCTTGGTGCCGGCGTCGGTGAACACGCGGCGGGGCCGCGGTGCAGAGCGCCACGTGAGCAGCAGCGTGCATCCGAAGACGGTCACCATTCCACCCACGATCGCAGCAGCTTCGGGGACCACCGCCGTGCTGTCGGTGCCTGCGGTCAGGAGGTGGATGGTGGTGACGCCGAGGAGCACGTAGCTGAGAAGGTGGATCCCCCGCCAGGTGCGCGGCCGGATGCGCTTGCGCACGAGCGACGAGACCTCGATCGCCACGACGAGGTACATGCCGACGATGCCCCACGCGACCGCGACCGGGTGCCACGAAGTCGCGAACGGCACGAGCACGTCCGCAAGGCCGAACGGCACGAAGCTGTCCGCGACCAGTGCCAGCACGTGCACGGCGGTGAATGTCACCGCGAGGGCACTGAGCCAGCGATGCAGCGAGAGCGTCCAGGCCGACGTCGGTCGGAAGCCGAGCACGTGCACGCGGAGCGCGAGCAGGAGTCCCCAGGTGCACGACGCGACCACGAGCCCCCATGCGACGAGCCCACCCGCGCGGGCGACGTACCACCAGAAGTGCTCGCTCATCAGCTTCCGCCGGTGCGAGCGTCAGACGGCGTGAGCTGTTGCGTGGGTAGCCCGGGCGTCGCGGTGCTCGCGTTGTCGTCGTCGTCGTAGGTGGTGCTCGCACCCGCCGATGTCGACGCGCCGCTCGACCCGCTCGAGCCGTTGGCCGACGCGCTGGGCGTCGCGACCACGGTGTGATCGGTGGCAGCCATCCAGCCGCCGAGGCCCCCGACCGCGCCCACGGCGGCGGCCGCGACGATCATCCGACCGCGTGTGCCGAGGTCACGTCGCCGCGGTGTCATGGCGCGAGTGTGCGCCTCCTCGCATGAGGTGAAGCTGAGAAGTGCTGAGGGTCAGGCCACGACCCCGTCGGCGCCGGCGTCGGTGACGACGTCGAACCCGTAGGCCTGCCATGCCTGCATCCCCCCGATGGTGTTCACCACGTCGTAGCCCTCGGCCGCGAGCAGCGCCGCGACTGCACGCGAGCGGCTTCCGCTGCGGCAGATCGCGACCACCAGGCGGTCCTTGGGGAGCTCGGCGAGCCGCTCCTGCACCTCGCGCATCGGGACGTGGACCGCTCCCGGCGCGTGCCCCTCGATCCATTCCTCGGGCTCACGCACGTCGAGGAGCATCGCCCCGGCCGCCACGGCCTCCTGGGCGTCGTCGGCCTCGATCTCGATGACGTCCTCGGTCATGAATCGCTCCTGCGGGCGTGGTGGCGTGCCGAAAGAAGATGGGAAGAGTGCTGGAGGGGAAGTAGGAGCACGGTAACCGCTTGACGAATGCGACGGGCCGGCAACCCGTTGCCAGGAAAGGGCCTGGACGATCGTGAGCCTTCTCTTGGAGAACCCTTTGCTTGACGGTCCAGCCCGACTGTGACAGGTTTCACGTTGAGTAGCCGTATACTCGCTCTGAGTGAGGCCCCCACCTCGCCCCGGAGTTTCCTCGAAAAATCGACCCCCCGGAGGAACATGAAGCCTCGGCGTGCGACCTCACTGGTCCTCGGCCTGGCGATCGCCGGGGCGCTGCTCACCCTCGGCAGTGTCGCCTCGGCGTCGGCGACCGACGTGGCCACGACGACTGCCACAGAGGGCGCTCAGACCGCCGCGCAGCGCGGTGCCGTCGAGCAGGGCGACAACGCGCCCGCGACCGGCGACGGGGGCTCCCACGCCGGCTCGCACGAGGGCTCGTGGCGGGACGAGCACGGGCACCACGACGCCGCGCCGAATGACGGTGTACCGAATGATGATGCGCCGACTGATGGTGTGCCGAGTGACGGTGTGCAGGACGGCACCGCCACGGATGGAGTCGACGGCCACGAGAGCGACGCCTGTGACGTGGACGAGGCTCCGGTTCCCGGCGGCACCAGCACCGACGGCAACGGCGGTCAGACCGATGGTCAGATCGATGGTCAGACCGGTGGGCAGACCGGTGGGCAGACCGGTGGTGAGGTCGGCGAGGCGTCCGTCCCTCCGCCCGTGTCGTCGCCGAACTCTCCCGCTTCGCCGTCGACGAGCGGCTCTGTTCTCGGGTCGGCTGCGACCGCCCCCGCGACTGCGACATCGGCTTTCGAGCCGGCTGTCGCAGGCTTGGCCGCAGCCGACCCGGGTGCTTTCGACGCTGCGTCGAACACCGGCCAGGTGTTCGACGCCGGCCTCGCCACCGACGACACGCCGGCCACCGCAACCGACCTCGACCGGGCTGAGGCTCCGGCAGCGTCGGACACGGGGCTGCTGCCCGGCTGGTTCGACGGTGCGCTGGCCCAGAGCGCGCCGAGTGCCACTGCGTCACCCCTCGTGGCACGAGCGCCCGCGTCGCTTGCGGCGGTGGCCGCGCTGGTGCTCGCGGTGATGCTCTTCCTCGTCTTCCATCGGACCGCCGATGGCCGTGACACGCGGCTCGCCGAGGCACACGACATCGACGACGTCGCGCGGTTCCGATGACGCCCAGAGCACCGACCCGCGACGCGACCCCGGTCGCGAACCGGTTGTTGGTGCTCCAGCTCGTCCGCACGCTCGGCGCGTTCGCGGTGCTCGCCATCACGGCCATCGTCGGCGATCTCGACGCCGCGCTCGCCGCCGGTGTGTTCGTGTACGGCGTCCTCGTCGCTGCAAGTGAGGTGTACCGGCGTCGCTTCCCCGCGCACATCGGGGGCTTCGTCTCGTCGGCGGTGCTCCTCGACGGTGCCGCACTGGCGGCCGTCGTCTCGGTCACCGGCGGGTACCGCAGCCCGCTGCTCTTCCTGGTCTTCCTCGACGTCCTGGCCGTCACGTTGCTCGTGTCGTACCGCGCCGGGCTCAAGCTGGCGACATGGTGCGCCCTGTTGCTCCTGTTGGCGCACGCCGCCGCCGACGCCGGCATCATCGGGTTGCAGACGCTCGTGAGCGATCGCGTCGCGGTGATCAGCGCCGCCACGTTCCTGTTGTTCGCGTGCTGCGCCGCCATGTTCTCGTCGGTGAACGAGCGCTCGCTCCGTCACAGCCGCGGGCAGCTCGCGCTCCTCGTCCAGCTCGGTGCTGAGCTGGAGCGCGCGCGCCACGCCGAAGACGTGATGGGCGTGCTGGTTCGCCACACGTGCTCGCGGCTCGGGTTCGTGCGCGTCGGCGTGCTCGTACGCCGCGACGGGTCGTGGTACGGCATCGTCGACGACGGCCGGGTCGAGGCGCTCGTCACGCTGCCCGATCGACCCGCCCCGGTGATGTGGGACTGCTGGTCGAGCTCGACCCCGGTCCTCCTGCGCACCCTCGACGATCCGTTGCTCGCAGCTGTGCTCCCTGACGCCACCAACGTGCTCGTCGCACCGATCGCCGCCGACGACGAGCCGATCGGTGTGGTGGTCGCCGAGTGGGGCGGCGACGAGTCGGCGCGCATCCCCACGCTCACCGTGCAGGGGCTCGCGCAGGCGGCGATGCACACCGCGCTCGCGTTGCGCAACGCCGAATTGCTCATCGAGGTGGAGCGGTTGGCCACCCGAGACTCCCTCACGGGGATCGCGAACCGTCGCCTGTTCGACGAGTCACTGTCTCGGGAGACGGCCCGCTCGCAGCGCCTCGGCGAGCCGTTGAGCCTCATCGTGTTCGACGTCGACCACTTCAAGCAGATCAACGACACGTTTGGTCACCCGACCGGCGACGCCGTGCTGCGTCATGTCGCCGAAGCGCTCGTCGCAACCACGAAGGGGTTCGACGTGGCGGCTCGGTTCGGCGGCGACGAGTTCGTGCTGCTGCTTCCCGGGTGTAGCCGTACCGACGCGATCGGCGTGGCCGACCGTGTCCGCGCCGAGATCGTGCGGCGCGCCACCACCGCGGCGGTCACGATCAGCGCAGGCGTCGCCACGTTGCCCGACAACGCGGCCGACGGTGAGCGGCTCGTGTCGGCCGCCGACGCCGCGCTGTACGAGGCGAAGCGCCAAGGCCGCGACCGTGCGTACGCTTCTGCTCGTGCCGCCGAGAGCGCCGCACCGGGCACGGTGCGCTGGGGCGGCGCACCGCTTGCCCGGGGGGCCTGACACGCAACCCGCCGGCCGGGCGCGCCGCGGTCAGGACAGGCCGAGGCGCTCCAACGCCACCGCCCGCAGCCTCTTGTGGTCGGCCTTGCCGGCCGCCGACCGCTCGAGTGAGTCGACGAAGATCCACTCGCGCGGCATCTTGTAGCCCGCGAGGTTGCGGCGACACCACGTTGCCAGCTCGGCGTCGTCGAGCGAGTGGTGCTCGGTCACCTGGACGATGGCGACGACCTTCTCGCCGAACCGCGGGTCGGGCACGCCGACGACCGCGCAGTCGAACACGCCTGGGTGCTTGCGCAGCTCGAGCTCGACCTCGTCGGGGTAGACCTTCTCGCCGCCGGTGTTGATGCACGCGGAGCCACGTCCGAGCAGGTGCACGACACCGTCGGCGTCGACGGTGGCGTAGTCGCCGGGGATCGAATAGCGCTTCCCCGCGAAGGTGCGGAACGTCGACGCGGTCTTGACCGGGTCGTTGTAGTAGCCGAGCGGGATGAAGCCGCCCATCGCGACCAGCCCGGTCTCGTCGCTGCCGGGCTCGACCGGCTCGCCCGTCTCCTCGTTCAGCACGGTGACGCGGTCGCTGATGCGGAAGCGCGCCGATGTGATGGTCTCGTCGGCCGCCGTGCTGGCGTTGCTCGGTCCGAGCCCTTCCGACGCGCCGAGTGTGTCGAGGATGGTGAGCCCGGGGATCTCGTCGATGAGCCCCTTCTTCACGTCGGGACTGAAGATCACCCCCGAGGACGTGATCACGCGCAGACACGACACATCCCACCGGCCGGGGTTGGCGCGCAGCGTGTCGAGGAGTGGACGGGCGAACACGTCGCCCACGATCGTGATCGAGCGCACGTCCTCGCGCTCGATCGTGTCCCACACCAGCTCCACGTCGAGGCCCTTGCCGTCGAGCAGCACCACGGTGCCGCCGCCGGACAGCGTCGCGAGCGTGTTGAACAGCCCGGCGCCGTGCATCAGTGGAGACACGGGCAGGCGGGTGCCCGCGCGCTTGCCGGCGCGCGCTGCCGCGACCGGGTCGGGTGCATCGGTGTCGCGAGGGTGCGCCTGCACCCACAGTCCGAGGTAGAGATCCTCGTTGCGCCACATCACCCCCTTCGGCATGCCGGTGGTGCCGCCGGTGTAGATGAAGATCAGGTCGTCGGCGCTCGGCGGCCGTTCGCGCTCCGGACCGAGCGTGACCGCCGCCAGCGCGAGCTCGTACGGCTCGCCGACCTCGAGCAGCATCGGTCGCGACGCCGGCTCGATCCGCTCCACCGCGTCGGTGACGGTGGTTGCGACATCCGGGGTGTGCACGACCACCTTGGCGTCGGAGTCGTCGACGAGTTGGTGCACCTCGTCGGCGGTGTACCGGTAGTTCACGTTCACCGGCACACACCCGACCACGAGCGCGCCGTAGAAGGCCTCGATGTACTCAGGCACGTTGGGGAGATCGATCGCCACCTTGTCGCCCGCGCGCAGCCCCTGCTCCAACAGCCAGGCGCCGAACCGGTGCGCTCGCTCCGACAGCTCACCCCAGGTGAGCCGTCGGTCGCCGCACACCACGGCGTCGCGATCGGGCACCTCAGCGGCAACGGCATCCCAGACGGCAGCGAAATTCCATGTGACCACGTGGGAAAAGCTATTCCTCAGCGCGATCACAGGTCGTTTCGCGGAGACTCCCGTCGCGGACGGCAGTCCAACCAGAACGCAGCCAAGCGCGCAACGGAGGGGAACGTCGTGAAACGAAGCATTCGAGGAACGATCGGGCTCGCGGTGGGGGCGGTCGCCATCGCGGCGGTCCCCGCGCTGGGATTGGCGGGCGTGGCCTCGGCCGCGAACAGTGACTCCGGCGAGAGTGCCGACACGACGGCGCGACCCCCCAGGCCGCAGCTGACCGACGAGCAGCGCCAGTGCCTGGCCGACCGGGGTGTCACACCCTCGACCCGCCCGGCCGACGGGACCCGCACCCCCCCGACCGATGAGCAGCGTGCAGCGATGAAGGCCGCTGCCGAAGCTTGTGGGCTCCCGGCGCGGGTCGAAGGCGGCGGACCCGGAATGGGGCATGGCAGGGGTCCCGCGTTGACCGACGACCAGCGCGCCTGTCTGGCCGACCAGGGCGTCACCGCCCCGACTCGCTCGACCGACGGCGCCCACACGCCCCCGACCGACGAGCAGCGTGCGGCGATGAAGGCGGCCGCGGAGGCCTGCGGGCTCCCGGCGCCGCCCGACCGTCCGGCCGGTGCCCCGGGCGTCATGGGGCCGCACACCACGACCTCGCGTCTGGCCGCGTAGAGCTCGCAACGTGCCGGGCGCTCAGGCTCCTTGTGGGTCGCCCACGTCGAACCACCAACCGGCGAGTCGCTCCATCTCGCCGACGGCAACCCGCAGCTCGTCGGTGAGGGATCCGGGCAGCCGCTGTGACAGCACGACGGACGACGACCGGTAGTACCAGAGCTGGTCGACCGCTCCGGCGTTGAAGCGCAGCCACGTCTCGGGTCCGCATCGGCGCAAGTCGGCCGCGATCGACCGGGCGTTCCACAGCAGGTCGGCGGCGCGTACGCGCAGCACCGCCTTCGACGTGGCGGGATCGGCGAGATGACGGATCGAGCGACGCTTGCGCTTCGACCAGTTCTTCGCCGAGCGGGCGTCCACGCGTCGTCGTGACTTCCGCGCCGCGTTCGATCGCTTCCCCTTGCCGTCGGTCACGCGCACGTCGGTGCAACCGATCACGATGCGCGTCACCTTCGCGCCGAAGCGCTTGCGCAGCTGCTTCGGCGTGACGCCCGCGTCCTCGATCGAGTCGTGCAGCAGTGCGGCGATGGCATCGGTCTCGGAGCCGCCGTGGTCGAGCACCAACGCAGCGACGCCGAGCAGGTGCGCGAGGTATGGCGTGTCGCTGCCCTTCTTCGTCTGCGTCGCGTGTGCCGCGGCTGCGAATTTCACTGCCTTCGCGAAGCGGGCACCAAGCTGCGCGCGCGGTGCCGACTGGCCTGATGGGCCGTCGTCGTCAGTTGACATTGCGCGCCTTCTGCACGTTCTTGTCGTGCTCGGCCTGCGTGGTAGCGAAGTACGTGACGCCGTTCTTGTCGGACACGTAGAACAGATAGGTGTCGGCGGTCGGGTTCAGCGCGGCCTTCAGGGAGTCTTCCGACGCGGTGGCGATCGGTGTCGGCGGAAGCCCGGGCACCTTGTAGGTGTTGAACGGCGACTCGATCTTGCGGTCGGCGTCGACCGGGACGGGCGGGCAGCCGCCCTTCGCGTAGCAGAGCGTCGCGTCGATCTGGAGCAGCATCCCGAGCGCGAGGCGGTTGCGGATCACCGCGCTGATCTTCGGCGAGTCCTCGGAGCTTCCCGACTCCGTCTGGATGAGCGACGCCGCCACGATGGTCTGGTACGGCGACAGTCCGGTGAGGTCCGCAGTCCCCAGACCGATCGCGTCGGCGCGCTTGTCGAACTCGTCGACGATCCGCTGCAGGATCTGGGCTTCGGTCTCGTTCGCGCCGATGAAGTAGGTGTCGGGCCACGTGAGCCCTTCGAGCGAGCCGACGCCGTCCGGCTGGTAGCGCGAGCGGATGTTGCCGGAGCGCGCTTCGGTGATGAACCGCTCCGCGCTCTTGCCCGGCAGCTGTCCGACGCGATCGGCGATGGCAGCGAGCGTGAGCCCCGGCGGGATCAGGAGCTTGAGGTCGGGCACGATCTCGACTGGCTTGCCGCGCAGCGTGTCGAGCGCCTCGCGGGCGTCCATGTCGGGAAGGAACACGTAGCGACCGGCAGTGAACGCGGTGAACGCGGAGCTGGCGGACACCTGCTGGAACTCCGCCGACGAGCTGATGACGCCGGCGTCTTCCAGCGCGTCGCCGATCTCGACCGCGGTCCAGCCCGGAAGCACTTCGACCACCACGTCGGACTCGTTGGCCGCAGAGCGCTCGACGTGCGACAGCACCCACGCGGAGCCGATGGCGAGTGGCGTGAGCAGGGCCGCGACCGCGACGAACGTCGCGAGGTTGTGTTGGCGCCGCCGTTGGATCTCCCGCCGCCGTGCTTGGGCGGGGTTGCTCAGAGTTGCCACCCGGCCGCCTTGCGCTCCACACAGGTCGGACAGATCGGGTACCGCGACGGATCCCGAGAGGGGATCCACTTCTTGCCGCACAACGCTTCGATCGCCTCGCCGGTCACGTACGCGCGGGCGACATCGTCCTTGCGGCAGTAGTGCGCGAAGCGATCGTGATCGCCGTCGCCGGTCCCGGTGCTCGGCCGGGTCTCGGACTCGGGGATCGTGGGCAGCGTCGGGCTCTCGATCGTCTCCGGCATGGGGCGCCAGTGTACGGTGACGAGCCGGGATGCCGGACTTCGCGGACGACACGAGCAGCGAGCTGGAGCGCAAGGCCCGGGCCCTGAGCGTGGTCGCCCTGATCGAGACGGTCAGCTACGTCACCCTGTTCTGGTTCTGGATCGTGCAGCCCAACGACGCGGTCAAGGCCGTCGTCGGCTTCTTCCACGGCCTGATCTGGCTCTCGTTCGTGGCCATGACGGTGATCATCACGCCCGCGATCGGGTGGAGCTGGCTCTACACCGCCGTCGTCGTCGTGACCGGGCCGATCGGTGGCCTCATGGTGTTCACCCGGATCCGGCGGACGCCCCGAGCCGAGCTCGTACGGCGGCCGTCGCGGCAGGCAGATCCTCGAGTGCCCGCGCCACCGACCGACCCGGGCTGAGGAACAGGAACACGCAGCCCACCACCGGGGTGCCGGTCGCAGCTTCGAGTGCCACCGCATACGACGCGCCTTGGAGCCGGTAGCGCGCGACCTTCTCGTCGAGATCCGCGTCGTCGTGCCACGCGTCGGTCTTGTAGTCGACGACGACGAGCCCGCGCGGGTCCACACTGTGGTGCACGAGATCGACGTAGCCCTCGAGCAGACGGTCGCCGACGGGCGCGGCCACGTACATCTCGCGCCGGTAGCCCTGCGTGACTGCGTCGCGCACCGTCGCCGAATCGATCGCCGCGCGCGCGAGCTCGGTGATCTCGTGCTCGAATCCGATCACGCCCTCGGCTGCTGCCTGCGCGGCGGCGATGGAGTCGAGGTCGGTGCCTGTCGCGAGGTCGACGGTCTGCAGCACTGCGTGCACGGCGCGGCCGATCGCGGTGCCGTAGCGGCCCTTGTTCCACGGAGGGAGCTCGAGGTCGCGGGCGCCCTTGCGCAAGCCGGGATCTGCTTCGGCCTCGGCGGCGACCGCGCGCGCGATCGCGGTGGCCGACTGCACGCGCGGCACGGCTGCTGCCGCGAGCACACGGTCGCGCTCGGCGAGCCACTCGGGCCACGCTGGGGGCGGCGCGGGCGCATCGGCCGTTCGGTCGACCGGCGCGTCGGTCGCTTCGGTGGGGTGGTGCACGACCTGCTCGATCGGCGTCCACTGCGGCGCGGCCTCGGCCGCGCTCCACAGCAGCTCGGCGTGGGTCCAGGTGGTGCGATCGACGGGATCAGGTGTGCGGGCGGAGCGGTGCACCGACACGACCAGGTGGTCGCGCGCCCGAGTGAGCGCGACGTAGAGCAGGCGCAGCTTCTCGTGGAAGTCCATCTGCTCGTCGATCGGCGCGTAGCGCTCGAACTCCTCGGTGGTCACGCGGGCCGACACCTTCAGCGCGTAGGTGTCGCTGTCGTGGGGGAAGAGCAGCTGCACGCCGGTGGTGCGACGGCGGGCCTGCGTGGTGGAGCCCGACACGATGGTGATCGGGAACTCGAGCCCCTTCGCGCCGTGCACGGTGAGGATGCGCACAGCGTCGTCGTCGGTCTCGGGAAGCACGGTCTCGACGACCCGTGCGCCCTCGGAGCTCTGCAGATCGGCCCACGCGAGGAAGTCGCGCAGCCCCGAGCCGCGCTGGTGACCCGCCGCGCTCGACTCCGCGAACGCGCGGGCCTGGTCGACCACGAATCGCACGCGGCGCCACAGGTCGCGCGGACGACCGCGCACGAACCCGAGCTCGAGCAGACGACGCTCCCGAACGATGCGATCGAGCAGCTCGCTCGCATCGAGCCAGAGTCGCGCGCCGTGCCAGTCGGCGAGCGCGCGCATGCCGTCGGCCACCGGGTGATCGGTGGGGAGTGACTCCGGCAGGGGGGCCTGGTGGTTCCACTGGCCGCCGTGCTCGACCTTGAAGGTGTAGAGGTCGTCGTCGCCGCAGCCGAACACGGGGGAGCGCAGCGCACTGACGAGCGCGAGCTCGTCGGTGGGGTCGTCGACCGCCTGCAGCACGAGCAGGAGATCACGAATCTCGGGCGTCGAGTACACGAGCGACGAGGTCTCGGTGCGATAGGGGAGGCCCTCGGCATCGAGCGCGTCCTCGAGCTGACCGAGCGACGTGCGGGCCGGCAACAGGATCGCGATGTCGCCGGGGCGGCAGGGCTCCCACGTGGTGGTGCCGTCGGGGGCGCGCCGCGTGACCAACCACCCGTCGGCCAGCGCGGTGCGAACCGCGGCGGCCACGTCGGCGGCCTCGAAGGCGCGCAGCTCCGGTGCGAGCACCTTTCGAGGCTTGGCACTCGCCGGCGCGTCGGGGGGCGGCTCGACGTCGGGGTGGGCGTCGGCGCCGAGCAGCACGACGGCCGGACCACGGGAGCCGTCCGGATCGGCACCGTCGGCGCGCTCGGACTCCAGCGCGACGTACTCGGGCTGTGACTCGGGCTCCGCGACGATGAGGTCGCTGAACACCTGGTTCACGAACTCGATGACCGGCGGCGCCGAGCGGAAGTTGCGCGTCAGGTGGTGGACCGGCTGGTCACTGAATGCGTCGCGGGCGCGCAGGAAGGCGGCGATGTCGGCACGGCGGAAGCGGTAGATCGACTGCTTCGGGTCGCCGACCACGAACAGCCGGCCAGGGTCGGTGGCCATCTCGTCCCAGCGCCGGGCGCCCGAGGCCGGATCACCCGAGGCGAGGAGCCCGGCGAGGTCGCACTGGATGGGGTCGGTGTCCTGGAACTCGTCGAGCAGCAGACGGGTGTAGCGAGCGCGCAGGCGACGGCGGACCTCGAGGCCGTGCTCCGGGTCACGCAGCACCGCGCGCGCCAACACGAGCAGGTCGTGGAACTCGAGCTCACCCTCCCGCCGTCGCACCGCGGCCTCGGCCATGGTGAACTGCGCGATCTCCCAGGTGACGCGACGTACCGCAGCCTCGGCGACGACGCGCGCCCGTTCGGCCGCGAGCGCGCGCACGGCCGCGACCTGCTCGCGCACATCGTTCACGTCGCAGGCCCAGTTGCCCTTCTGCCCGGCCTTGGCGCTGAACTTCGGCAGGCCGCTGTGCAACATCCGGAGTTGCTCGTACTCGTCGGGTGCGCGGCGGAGATCGTCGGCCCAGGTGCTGAGCGCGTGCAGGCCAGCAACGAGTTTGTCGTCGTCGGCGCGACAGTCAGCCGCCCGGGCGCACACGTCGGCGATCGCCACGAGGACCGCGTCGGTGTCGAGCACATCAGGCTCGGGCTCCGGCCCCATGCGCTGTTCGACGAGATCCCAGTTCGCGTTGCAGGCGAGCGCGATGGTCCGCAGGGTGTCGCGAGTGACGTCCGCGTTCAAGGCGAGCAGCAGCGAGCGTTCGAGCGCCGGGTCGTCGAGGAGGCGATCGAGGAAGCGCGCCCACCGGTCCTCGAACGCGACTTGCGACGCGATGTCGTCGAGCACGTGTACCCGCGGCGGCAGGCCCGCCTCGATGGGGTGCTCGACGAGGATGCGCTGCGCGAACGCGTGGAGGGTCGAGACGGCGGCGCCGTCGAGATCGTCGAGCGCGGTCGCTGCCCGGGGCGCGACGACCGGGTCCTCGAGCGCGGCGACGCGCTCCAGTTCCCGTCGAATGCGGTCGCGCAGCTCCGCGGCCGCTTTCTCGGTGAAGGTGACGGCCACGATCTCGCGCATGGGCACGTCGGCGACGGTCACCAGCGCGACGACGCGGTCGACCAACGACTTCGTCTTGCCCGAACCCGCGCCCGCCTCGACGAACAAGGTCTCGTCGAGTTGCTCGACGATGGCCCGCCGTGCCGCCGCATCAGGATCGAGCGCCCTTGCGTCGACATCGGGCGCGGCGGGATCGGGCACGACGAGATCACCTGCGCCCGGCTCGGATGCGCCCAACTCGGGCACGTCGAACAGTGAGGGCTGCGCGCTGGTCACGACGCCGCCGCTTCCTCGCCGATGTCGCCCTCGAGCAGCGAGAGGTATCCCACCAGCTCGGGCGCCGGCGCTTTGCGTTCCCATTCTCTCCATCGGTCGCGTGTGCCGCGCGCGTCGGGGTCGGTGAACGTTCGCCAGGGGCGGGTCCACGCGCCGGGCTCGGCCAGCGCGCACACGAACACGCCCTGCTCGATCCCATCGACGATCACGCGCAACCAGCGGTCGACCTCGCGCTCGATCGGTGCGGTCAGCGGCACCTCGGTCCACTCGAACTTGCCCCGCGTGCTCACGTACCAATAGGCGGCGGTGACCGGCGTGTCGGGCGCGCCGAACGCGGCGCGAGCGGCGCGCGCATACACCGGGAGTTGCAAGCCCAGCCCCCCGCGGGGCTTGCCGGTCTTGTAGTCGACCACCGACAGCTCACCGTGCTCGCCCTGGTCCACGCGATCAGCCGCGCCCCGGAAGCGCAGCACCCGGCCGTCGGAGAGCGGCACCTCCACGGCCGGCTGCGCGGCGCCGGGCAGGCCGAAGCGAAGCTCGGTCGCGATGGGCGAGAGCTGATGGGTGTCGCGGATCGCGTCGTCCTCGGTGAGGAAGCGATCGAGGTCGGCGAGGATGCGGCGTTGGTCGCGGTCCCAGAACACGCGGCGCCCTGTGACACCCCGCTCGGCGTAGCGGGTGCCGTGCTCGCGGGCGAGCTCGCGCAGGCGTGCCCGGTCTGCTGCCGACCACGCCGCTCCCGGCGGGGGCGGCCCGCCGTCGCGGCGGAGCACCTCGCCGAGGAATTCGTCGAGCACCTCGTGCACCAGGCGCCCCCAGTCGAGCGCCGAGAGCTCGTAGATCTCCTCGGGTGGTTCGGGGATCTCGACGCGGAGCACCTGGTCCATGAAGTAGTCGAACGGTGAGCTCGCCCACGCTTCCAGCCGCGTCGGCGACACGACCGCGCCGTCGCCCGCGGGACTGGTGACGGTGAGCGGCGCCAGGTTGCCGTCGAAGCGCGTGAACGCGTTGCTCGCGCGCGCGAGCACGCAGGCGAGGCCGCGCTGCAGGGTGGTGTCGCGCTGGCCCAGCTCGTGGGCGGCCACCGTGTGTCCTGCACGCGTGTGATCGAGCAGCGTGCGGAGCCGGTGTTCCTGTTCGGTGGCGGGGAACTCGACGCGCGCGAGTCCGGCCGTGAACGACGGCACCGCAGTGAACCAGGATGCGCGCAAGGTCGTGAGTTCGTCGGCGTAGCGGCGCGTGCCGTCGAGCGCTTCCACCGTGTCGAGGAGGAAGCGTGACGGCATGCGTTCCGTGGTGCGGCGCAGATCACCGCGCGGGAAGGTGAGCACGCGCTGGGGTGCGGTGGCGAGCGCCGCGAGGAAGCGGCGATGATCGGCTTCGACGCGTGCCGAATGGAGAGTGAGTGCTCCGTCGGTGACGCGTCGGTCGGCGTCGGGAAGGAGTGAGTCGTCGCGGATGCGGGCGGGGAAGGTGCCTTCGGCCAGCCCGCACACGAAGACGCGATCGAGATCGAGGCCGAGTCCCATGGCCACGGGACCGACGAACACCCCGTCACCGAGTCGACCGACTCGTCCGAGATCGGCGTCGAGCTCGAGCGCGAGGGTGCGGCGGAACACGTCGATCCCCGGCGCAGGTTCGACCGCGTCGAGCCCGGCCAACCGTTCGAGCGCCGCTTCGACCTTGTCGGCCGCCTGGCGCTCGTGCTCCGGCCACGCGTCGCGGCGCGCTGCACCAGCGAGGCGACGGTCGACGAGGCGTTGGGCCCACGTGGCGAGGTCGCGCCACGACGTACCGGCCGCCGCGCCGTTCGACACCTCGGTGGCGAGGTTGGCGACGAACGCCTGCAGCTCGCGCGTGGCCGCCAGCTCGTGCTCGATGCCGGCTGGGCGCGGCTCGCGGTCGGTGCGGTCGAGCTCGTCGGCGAGACGATGCTCGAGGCCGGCGATCTCGCGGCCGAGCGCGGCGTCCCATCGCGCCACGCCGCGTACGACCCCGGCGCGTCGGCTGATGCGCTCCCAGCGTGCCGACGGCACGGGGCGGCCGTCGTCGCGGTGCACCGGCGCCGCAGCAAGCAGCGCCATCACGTCGTGGCGGTGGAAGTCGCGGTCGGGGAGTGCGAGCAGTGCGAGCAGCGACGAGCCGAGCACGCTCTGGGCGAGGGTGCGGACGGCGGTGCCGTTGTGCGGGATCCCCGCCGCGCCGAGCTGCTCGTGCACCATCCGCGCGTAGGGCTCGGCTGCGCCGAAGAGGATCGCCATACGTTCGAGCCGGTCGCCGGCGCGCACTGCGTCGACGACCATGCGCACGATGGCGCGCACTTCGTCGTCGGGGTCCGACGCGGAGGTCACGTGCGTGCCGTGCGCGACGGCTGCCTCCCACCTGGAGCTGTCGTCGTCGGGCGCGGCGAGGCGGTCGAGCGCGAGCCGGACCGGCGCATCGGCACGCGCCACGCCGCTGACTCCGGCGACAACGGTGACCGACCCGACGGCCGCGATCGCGTGCATCAATCGAGCCGCCGGCGCCGGGAGATCCTGCGGGAGATACAGCACGACTGCGCCCAGGTCGTCGAGCGCCGAACTCGAGGTGATCGTGGCGACGGCCGCGTCCATGAGGTCGCGCTCGTCGTACCACTGTGGCGCGAGCAACCGGCGCGCCGACCCGGTCACGCGCACCACGTCGGCGGCGCGTGGGCCACTGCGGCGAAGCGCGTCGAGCGCGACGTCGTCGCACTGCGCGAGCTCTCGCGACGCGTCGACCAGCGCCTGCTCGGTGGCGGGATGGGTCGCGACCGGGGCGAAGATGCCCGGCTGCCGCGCCAGCACCTGTCGGACGGCCGCGGCGAGCACCGGTGTCGACACCGGTCGGCGGCCTGTCGCGGCGAGCGCCGGCGCGCCGAGCAGCTCGGCCAGACGGTAGACGGTGAGAAAGGTGACCCCGGCGACGCCGACCGTGCCGTCGGTGAGCGGTCCGAGCGCACCCGAGCCGAGCAGCCGACGGATGGTGACGCCCACGGAGTTGGTGGGCACGACCACCGTCACCGGGGTGAGTGGGTCACCGCGCTTGTGGGAGGCGACGGCATCCCGCAACGCTGTCGCCGCGGCTCGTCCGTACGGCGCGGTGACGAGGGCGACAGGCATCGCCGGATCGTACGACCCGGGTGTGACGCGGATCGGCTGCTCGAGCAGGGCCTGCCTTCGCCGCCGGAACCCGGTCCGCGTGCGCGACGATGCGGCGGTGACTGAGGGTTCCGATCCCCGCGACGCCCGCGACGCGCAGCGTCGCCACTCGGGACGTCGGCGCATGGTCATCGCCTCGGTGACCGGCATCGCCGCGGCGGTGATCGCGGCGCTGTTCCTGCCCTGGCAGCTCGCCGTGCTGGTCGGGTGGGACGTCGCCGCGGTCGTGGTCGTCGTGCGAGCCTGGGCGCACGTGTGGCAGTTCACGCCGGCCGACACGCACGCCTATGCCACCGTGGAGGACAACAGCCGCACGCTCGCCGATCTCGTGCTCCTCGTCGCGAGCTCGATCAGCCTCGTCGGCGTCGCGGTCGCGTTCGTGAAAGCGAACAACACGCCGAGCCACGAAGAGCTCATGATCAAGGTCGTGGGCATCATCACGATCCTGCTCTCCTGGGTCGTCGTGCACACGATCCTCGCGTTCAAGTACGCGCACGCGTACTACCGGGAGCCGATCGGCGGCGTGAACTTCAAGTCGGAGGACCGTCAGCCCGATCCCGACTACCGCGACTTCGCGTACCTCGCCTTCACCGTGGGCATGACCTACCAGGTCGCCGACACCGACCTCACGCAGCGCAAGGTCCGACACATCGTGCTCGGACACGCGCTGCTGTCGTTCGTGTTCGGGGCCGTGATCCTGGCCACCATGGTGAACCTGATCGCCAATCTGCTGAACACCTGACGAGACGTAAGGTGGCGCGATGGCGCCCGAGCCCGACCCCGAACGGGAGATGACCGGCTCCGTGCCCGAACGGGAGATGACCGGCTCCGTGCCCGAACGGGGAATGCAGGTGGCGGATTCACTGCTCGATCTCGTGGGCAACACGCCGCTCGTGCGACTCGGCCGGGTCGGTGCGCACCTGCAATGCGATCTGCTCGCCAAGGTCGAGCTGTTCAACCCCGGCGGCAGCGTGAAGGACCGCCCCGCCGTCGCCATGATCGACGCCGCGGAGCGCGACGGTCTGCTGCAGCCCGGCGGGGTGATCGTCGAGCCCACGTCGGGCAACACCGGCGTCGGACTCGCCATCGTCGCCGCGCAGCGCGGCTACCGCTGCATCTTCGTGATGTCCGACAAGATGAGCAACGAGAAGGTCGCCCTGCTCCGCGCGTACGGCGCCGACGTGGTGGTGTGTCCCACTGCGGTGCCGCCCGAGCACCCCGACTCCTACTACTCGGTCGCTGATCGCCTCACCCGCGAGACGCCCGGTGCGTTCCGGCCCGACCAGTACTCGAACCAGGCCAACCCGGCCGAGCACGAGCGCTCCAC
>JBEVIU010000016.1:0-15979 GCA_040510575.1 Acidimicrobiia bacterium
CCGGGACTCTTCGTCGACGCAACGGTCGGTGGTGGGGGGCACTCGGCAGCGATCCTCGCTGCTCGACCCGACCTCCACGTCCTCGGCATCGACAGAGACCCCGTCGCAGTGGCAGCGGCGGGCGCGGCGCTCCGTCCCTTCGGGGATCGGGCCCGCATCGTGGCCGGCGGCTTCGAGCAGGTCGCCGACATCGTGCACGCGGCATCCGGAGAGGGAGAGGGCATCGTGGGGATCTTGTTCGACCTGGGCGTCAGCAGCCCGCAGCTCGACCGACCAGTGCGGGGGTTCTCGTATTGGGCCGACGCCGCGCCGCTCGACATGCGCATGGACAGCGCGCAGGAGCTGACCGCCGCAACCGTGCTGAACGACTACGACGAGTCCGACCTCGCCGCGCTCATCGCCCGCAACGGTGAGGAGCGCTACGCGCGGCGGATCGCGGCGGAGATCGTGGCGGCACGACCGCTGCACACCACCGGCGATCTCGTGGAGGCCATCAAGCGCGGGATCCCCGCGCCGGCGCGCCGCCGTGGTGGGCATCCCGCACGGCGCACGTTCCAGGCCATCCGCATGGAGGTCAACCGCGAGCTGCCCAACCTCGCGACCGGACTCGACGAATCCGTGCACCTGCTCGGCCCACAGGGGCGCGAGATCGTGCTCGCGTACCACTCCCTCGAGGACCGCATGGTGAAGGAGCGCTTCACCGACTGGTCGCGCGTCGACGAGCCCGGTCACGTGCCGCGAGGGCTTCCCCGCGTCAGCCGCAACCCGCTCACCAAGTTGCTGGTCCGCAAGCCGATGCGTCCTTCCGACGACGAGGTCACCGCGAACCCGCGGGCACAGAGCGCGCGGCTCCGCGCCGTCGAGCGCCTCGGATGACGGCAGTCACCGCGCCGCCTGCATCCCGGCGTTCGGGCACGCAGCCGGCTCGACGTTCGGGCACGCCTCTCCCTCAGCGGTCCGGCACGCAGACAAGATCGCGTTCGGGCACGCAGCCGGTTGCTCGGCGCGCGGCGACGCGTCCCGCCGCACGTCCACCCGTGCGCACCGCGCGAACCGCTCCTGCTTCGGCGCGATCGCGGTCCGGGACGCGCGTCACGGTCTTCGTCGCGCTCGCGATCGTGTTCGTGCTCGTGAGCGCGGTCGTGTTCCACGTGATCCTCGCCCAAGGTCAACTCGAGCTCGACCACCTCGACACCCAGATCGCCGCGGAGCGACGCGAGTACGAACAGCGTCGCCTCACGACCTCACAGCTCGCATCCCCCCAGCGGATCACCGAAGAGGCCCAGCGCCAAGGCCTCGTCGTTCCCGCTGAGCCCCCCACCTACTTCGAGGTGCCCGGTGCCACGGTGCCCGCCGGCAGCGCGGCGCACCCGCCCTCGACGCTCGACGACTGGAGAGAGGTCAAGCCGAGCCTCGGTGACAACCAGCCGTGAGCACACCGCCGCGCCGGCGTCCTGGCACCCAGCCGGCTTCGCGTTCGGGCACGCAGCCGGCGCGCGTCCACCCGCGCCCACGAGCCACCGCGCCGCCGCCCGTGCGACCCCGCGACGCACGTCCGCGTCCCGCCCCCGCGCGTCCACGTCGACGTCGGGCGGCCACACCGCTGCCGTCGATCCGCCTCCGCCTCGGCGGTCTCCTCGTCGCAATGCTCCTCGCGTTCGGTGCCATCGGGTTTCGCCTCTTCGACCTCCAAGCGCGCGATCAACCCGAGCTCCACTCCCTCGCGCTGGGGCAACGCGTCCAGACCATCACGCTCCCCGCCGAGCGCGGCAGCATCTTCGACCGCAACGGCGCCGACCTCGCGGCGTCGGTGCCGCAGACGACCATCTCGGCCGACCCGCGCGTGATCGACGATCCCGTCGCGTACGCGGCGAAGCTCGCGCCCATCGTGGTCACCGACCAGGCCGCGCTCGCCGAGCTGCTCTCGAAGCCGAACAGCGCGTTCGCGTACGTCGCGCGCAAAGCCGACGACGCGACCGTGGCGAAGGTGAAGGCACTCGATCTCCCTGGCCTGTCCTACACGCCGGAGTCGAAGCGCTTCTACCCGTCGGGCACCCTGGCCGGACCGGTGCTCGGACTCGTCGGCACCGACAACACCGGCCTCGGCGGCTTGGAGTACCAGTACGAGGACGTCCTCGAGGGCACGCCCGGCGAGGCGCGCCTCGAGCGCGATCCGCAGGGCAACGAGATCCCTGGAAGCAGCCGGATCGTGAGCCCGTCGCAGCGGGGCTCCGATCTCGTGCTCACCATCGACCAGTCGATCCAATGGAACACCGAGAACGTGCTCACGCAGCAGGTCGCGGCGACGAACGCCAAGGGCGGCACCGCGATCGTGATGGACATCCAGACCGGCGACATCCTCGCCATGGTCACCGTCGACGGTGGCAACGAACAGCAGCCGGCCAGCCGCGCGACGAACGACGAGAACAACGCGCCGGCCACCAACGTGTTCGAGCCCGGGTCCACGAACAAGGTGATCACGATGGCCGGCGCGATCGAAGAAGGGATCGTCACCCCCGACACGGTGTTCGACGACATCTACATGGAGCGCAAGGTCGGCGACACCGTGTACAAGGACGAGGACGCCCACGGCTCGGTGATGTCGGTGGCCGAGATCCTCCAGCACTCCTCGAACGTCGGCACCATCAAGATCGCGGGCATGCTGGGGAAGGAGGGCCTCGACAAGTACCTCCGCGCCTTCGGCTTCGGCAAGACGACGGGGCTCGGCTTCCCGGGCGAGGGCGAGGGCATCCTCCTCCCGCTCGACGAGTTCAACGACACGAGCATGGGCTCGATCCCGATCGGCAACGGGATCTCGGTGACCGCGCTGCAGATGCTCGACGTCTACGCGACGATCGCCAACGGGGGCATGGCCCGTTCGCCACGGTTGGTGACGGCAACGGTCGACGCCGACGGCACGCGTCACGACGAGCCGCTCGCAGCGCCGCACCAGGTGGTGTCGGCCACCACCGCGTCGCAGGTGAACGGGATGCTCCAAGGCGTCGTCGAGGGTGGCACCGGCGTGAAGGCGAAGATCCCCGGCTACGCGACCGCGGGCAAGACCGGCACCGCGCGCAAGCCGCCGTACGACACGCCGCCGTACAAGTACGTGGCGTCGTTCGCCGGGTTCGCGCCCGCCAATTCGCCCCGGCTCGCGGCGATCGTGGTGATCGACGAGCCGTCGGGCGGCAACTACTTCGCCGCCGATGTGGCCGCACCGGTGTTCCGCCAGGTGATGCAGCAGGCGCTGACCTACGAGCGCATCCCGCCGACCGAGTCGGCACTCCCATGAGCGCCGGGCCGTCGACGGGGCGGCGGCCGGCCGGCCCGTTGAGCGGATCGTCGACGGCCTCCCGGTACCCTGAGCGCCGAGCACGGCCCGACACGGCCCGTCCGAGCAAAGGACACGCCCGCGTGCGCCTGCACGACATGCTGGCCGGTCTCGACGTCCGAGAACTGGTGGGTGGTGACGTCGAGGTCACCTCCATCACCAACGACAGCCGCCGGGTGCAGCACGCAGGCTGCTACGCGTGCATCCCGGGCGCCCGCGTCGACGGCCACGACTTCGCGCCCGATGCCATCGCCGCGGGCGCCAGCGCGCTCCTCGTCGAGCGGGTGCTGGATCAGGAGGTCGTCGGCGCGGTCGCGCAGGCCTGCGTCCCGAGCGTGCGCGCCGCGCTCGGTCCCGCTGCCGCCACGCTGTTCGAGCATCCGTCGCGCGCCATGGACTGCCTCGGTGTCACCGGCACCAACGGCAAGACCACCACCACGTTCCTGCTCGAGTCGATCGCCCGCTCCGCGCAACTCCACGTCGGTGTCATCGGAACCGTCGGCGCTCGCGTCGACGGCGCACCGTTCGCGAGCGCGCAGGTCACGCCGACGACTCCGGAAGCGTGCGATCTCCAGGCGCTGCTCGCGTCGATGCGCGACGTCGGCGTCGACGTCGTTGCGATGGAGGTGTCGTCGCACGGCCTCGAGCGCCGTGAGGTCGACGGCACGGAGTTCGCTGCGGTGTGCTTCACCAATCTGAGCCACGAGCACCTCGACTTCCACGGCACGATGGACGCGTACTTCGACGCGAAGGCCCGCCTCTTCGACGGCTCCTTCGCACCCGCGGCCGCGATCAACCTCGACGACGACTCGGGCCGACTGCTCGCGGCGCGCGTGTCCGGAACAGACGTGGCTCTCTTCACCTTCGGTGCGCAGCCCGATGCCCGCCTCGGCGCCGACGAGATCACCTACGACGGTCACGGCACGTCGTACACACTCGTCGACCGCGACACCGCCACACGGGTGCCCGTGCGGACCACGCTGGTCGGACCCTTCAACGTCGACAACGCCCTCGCGGCGGCGGCCACGGCGATCGCGGCCGGCTTCTCGCTGGACGCAGTGGCCGCAGGCTTGGCGCACCCGGCTCGGCTCCCCGGCCGGATGGAGCCCGTCGAGCGCGGGCAGGGCTTCGCGGTGCTCGTCGACTACGCCCACACGCCCGACGCCCTTGCCCACGTCCTCGGCGCGGCGCGAGCCATCGCCGACGGGGGTCGCGTGCTGGCCGTCTTCGGCGCCGGCGGCGACCGCGACCGGGCCAAGCGGCCGCTCATGGGCGAAGCGGTCGCGCGTGCGGCCGACGTGGCCGTGCTGACCTCCGACAACCCGCGCAGTGAGGTGCCCGACGCGATCGCCGATGCCGTGCATCGTGGGCTGCGGTCCGGTCCGGCGCAGGTCATCGTCGAGCTCGATCGCCGCGCCGCGATCCGCCGCGCGCTCGCGGCGGCGCGCCCGGGCGACGTCGTCGTGATCGCGGGCAAGGGACACGAGACCGGGCAGACGATCGGCGACCGCACGCTTCCGTTCGACGACCGCGTGGTCGCCGGGGAGGAGCTGGAGGCGCTCGGGTGGACCTGACCGCGCGCGAGATCGCCGAGATCGTGGGTGGGGACGTGGTCGCCGGCGACGCCGACGCGCGCGCGACCTCGTGTGCGATCGACTCGCGCTCGCTCGACGCCGGCGCGTGCTTCGTCGCGCTGGTCGCGGCTCGCGACGGCCACGACTTCGTGGGTGACGCGGCGGCCCACGGTGCAACGGTCGCGCTCGTCGCGCATCCAGTCGCCGATCAGGAGCTGGGTGGGCTCGCCACGGTGGTGGCCGCCGACCCGCTCGTCGCGCTCGGCGCGTTGGGTGCGCACGCGCGCCGCGCGCTGGATCACGCGACGGTCGTCGGCATCACGGGATCGGCGGGCAAGACGGGCACGAAGGACCTCGCCGCCGCCGCGCTGGGTCGTGGTGGCACCGTGCACGCGAGCCCCGGCTCGTACAACAACGAGGCCGGCCTACCGCTCACGCTGCTCGACGCCCCGAGCGACGTCGACGCGGTCGTGCTCGAGATGGGTGCTCGCGCCGTCGGCGACATCGCCGCGCTGTGCGTGGTGGCGCGCCCGACCGTGGGCGTGATCACCAACGTCGGGCTGGCCCACGCCGGGCCGCTGGGAGGTCCCGAAGGAATCGCGCGCGCCAAGGGCGAGCTGTTCGAGGCGTTGCCGGCCGACGGGCTCGGCGTGCTCGACGCCGACGACGCCGCGACGGTGGGGATCGCCGCGCGTACCGATGCACGCGTCGTGCTCGTGAGCGCCCGCGCCACACCGGGCAGCGACGTGCGCGCCGACGAGGTGCGCCTCGACGGCGAGGTCCGGCCGCGCTTCACGATGCACACACCCTGGGGGAGTGGCCCGGTCGGTCTCTCGGTGCACGGTGAGCACCAGATCGTGAACGCGCTGCTCGCGGCCACCGTCGCACTCGATCACGGCGTCCCGTTCGAGGCCGTGGTCGCCGGGCTCGAGTCGGCGCATCCCGCGGCGTGGCGCATGGAGGTGTTGCACACACCCGGCGGCGCCGTCGTGCTGCACGATGCCTACAACGCCAATCCGGCGTCCACGGAGGCGGCGCTCCGAGCGCTGGCACAGCTCGACACCAACGGACGGCGGGTCGCGGTGCTCGGTGAGATGCGCGAGCTCGGCGCCTACAGCGAGCCCGAGCACACGCGGATCGGTCACCTCGTCGCTGCCCTCGGCATCGACGTGCTCGTGTCGGTCGGCCCGGAGACGAAGCCGCTGGCCGCCGCGGCACACGCCGACGACGCCGACATCGACGTGCACGTCGTCGCCGACGCGCCGGGCGCGCTCGACGCGGTGCGATCGGTTCTCGGCGACGACGACGCCGTGCTCGTGAAGGGCAGCCGGGCGGTCGGGCTCGAGTCGGTGGCGCACGCGTTGGGTGCGCGCACGGAGCGCCCTCGCCGTTCGGGCACGGAGCCGGTTCGCCGTTCGGGCACGGAGCCGGTCTCGTGATCGCGCTCCTCGTCGCCCTGGGCGTCGCCTTCATGTTGAGCATCCTCGGGACGCCGTTGCTCATCCGCATCCTCGTGCGCAACGGCATCGGCCAGCAGATCCGAGACGACGGACCGTTCGCGCATCCGCACGCCGCGAAGGCGGGCACACCCACGATGGGCGGCATCGCGATCGTCGGCAGCGCGGTGGTCGCGTATCTCGTCGCGCACATCCGGACGGAGCAGATCCGCTTCGCGCGCGCCGGGCTCACCCTCATGGCGCTGATCGTGGGCATGGCGATCGTCGGCTTCGTCGACGACTACCTCGGGGTGCGCAAGGCCCGCAACCTCGGGCTGCGCAAGCGGGGCAAGACCGCAGGCGAGCTCGTGGTCGCGGCGGGGTTCGCCCTGCTCGCGTTGCAGTACCTCAACGTGTCGACGCACCTGTCGTTCACGCGGGTGCTCGACCTCGACGTCGGGACGAGCGGCTGGTTCGTGCTGGCGATGCTCGTGATCTACGCGTCGACCAACGGCGTGAACTTCGCCGACGGGCTCGACGGTCTCGCGGCCGGATCAGCCGCGATGGTGTTCCTCGCCTTCGTGGTGATCGCGTTCTGGCAGTTCCGCCATCCGGGCATCTACCAGGTGCTCCCTGCGGCATCGCTGGACCTGGCGGTGGTGTCGGCGGCGATGTTCGGCGCGTGTGTGGGGTTCCTGTGGTGGAACGCAGCGCCGGCGAAGGTGTTCATGGGCGACGTCGGCGCGCTCGCCCTGGGTGCCGCGATGGGCGGCCTCGCGCTCTTCACGCAGACGATCTTGCTGCTGCCGATCCTCGGCGGCATCTACGTGATCGAGACGCTCAGCGTCATCGCGCAGGTCGTGTCGTTCCGGATCTTCCACCGTCGCGTGCTCCGCATGGCGCCGATCCACCACCACTTCGAGGTCGGAGGCTGGCCCGAGTTCACGGTCATCGTGCGCTTCTGGCTCATCAGCGCGCTGTGCGTGGCGATCGGCCTCGGCATCTTCTACGCCGACTTCATCAACATCCCCGGAGCCCTCGACTGATGCGGGTCCTCGTGATCGGGCTCGCGGGCACCGGGGAAGCGGTCGTCGTCGACGCGCGCGCGAACGGCAACACCGTCGTGGTGCTCGAGGACCATCCGACCGGCGACGCCTACGCCGCTCGAGCGGTCCGCGCGCAGGCGCTCGGGGCCGAGGTCGTGGAGCGCCCGTCACCCGATGCGGTGCGCGAGCGGGTTGCCTGGGCGGACCTCGTCGTGCCGAGCCCGGGTGTGCGGCCCGACCATCCCGCGATCACTGCGGCCATCGCGGCGGGGGTGCCGGTGCGCGCCGAGATCGACCTGGCCGTGGAGCGCCTGGCCGCGCGAGTGCCTGCGCCGCAGGTCGTCGCGGTCACGGGCACCAACGGCAAGACCACGGTCACGTCGATGATCGCCGCGATGTGCGACGCGTCGGGACGATCGAGCGTGGCGGTGGGCAACATCGGACGCCCGCTCATCGACGCGGTCGAGGACGACGTCGATGTCGTGGTCGCCGAGGTGTCCACGTTCCAGCTCGAGTTCACCACCACCGCCTTCGCGCCCCAGGTCGCCGTGCTCTTGAACGTGGCCCAGGATCACATCGACTGGCACGGATCGGTCGAGGCCTACGCCCTGGCCAAGGCGAAGGTGTTCACCCACCAGCACGACGATCAGGTCGCAGTCGTGAACATCGACGACCCCACGACGCGCGCGCTCGCACGCAACGCGCCCGGCCGCATCGTTGCCTGCTCGCGCGTCGACGACGGCGCGGACTACGTCGTCGCCCACGACACGATCCGCGGGCCCGGCGACGTCGCGGTCAAGCTCCCGGCCTTCCGTGCCGCCCACGACGTCGACAACGCGCTGGCTGCGACGGCAGCCGCGCTCGAGGTCGGTGCGTCGGCGCCGTCCATCGAGGCGACCCTCGCGGCCTGGACGACCCTGCCTCACCGCGTCGAGCTCGTCGCGACGATCGGCGGCGTCGACTTCGTCGACGACTCGAAGGCGACCAACGCGCACGCCACCGCGAGCGCGCTCGACGGCCTCGAGCACGTGGTGCTCCTCGCCGGCGGGCGTGACCGTTCGCGCAACCTCGACACGCTGCGCCCGTATGCGACGCACCTCAAGTTCGTCGTTGCGATCGGGGAGGCTGCACCAACCGTCGAGTCGGTCTTCGCCGATGTCGTGCCCGTCGTGCGGGCTGGGTCGATGCACGACGCAGTGCGCAAGGCCGCCGCCCGCGCCGAACCCGGCGACACCGTCCTGTTGTCGCCGGCGTGCGCGTCGTTCGACTGGTACTCGAGCTACGCCGAGCGTGGCGACGACTTCGCCCACGAGGTGCACACGTTGCGAGGTGAGCAATGACCGCGTTCATCGCGCCCCGCCGACTCGTGGGGCGTGGCTCCCAGCGCAAGTCGGCCAAGAGCAAGTCGGCCACGAGCAAGTCGGCCACGAGCAAGTCGGGCCAGAGCACGGCGCGTCGGACCACGTCGTCGAGCCGTGCGGTGCCGTGGTCGTCGACGCCGATGTTGCTCGTGCTCACGGTCGTCGTGCTCAACATCGTGGGCGTCGTGATGGTGCTCTCCGCGTCGTCGGTGTCGTCGCTCACCGACTATGGCTCGCCGTGGTACTTCTTCCTCCGTCAGCTCATGTGGACGCTCGTCGGGATCGTGGCGTTCGTCGTCGGGATCCGCATCGACTACCGCGTCCTGCGGAAGTTCGTGCGGCCGCTCCTGATCGTGAGCGCGGTTCTGCTCGTCGCGGTGCTGATTCCCGGCGTCGGGGTGCACGTGTCGGGCTCGCGGCGCTGGATCGGTGCCGGCTTCCTGCGCTTCCAGCCGAGCGAGCTGGCCAAGCTCGCGCTCCTGCTCTACGCGGCCGACCTCGCGAGCCGGCGCGCGCGCGAAGTGTTCGACTGGCGGCGTGTGCTCAAGCCGGTCCTCGTCGTGCTCGGCGGGTTCGTGCTGCTCGTGATGCGTCAGCCCGACATGGGCTCGGCGATCGTGCTGGGGATGGTCACCGTGAGTGTGCTCGTCGCCAGCGGGGTGCGGCCCAAGCACCTCGCGGCGGTCGGGGTCGCCGGGGTCTCGTTGATGACGCTGCTCGCGTACGCGGAGCCGTACCGGCGCGCACGCATGCTCACGTTCCTCCACCCCTTCTCCGACCGCACCGACGAGGGATACCAGATCGCGCAGTCGTTGATCGCGATCGGGAGTGGGGGATGGACCGGCGTCGGACTCGGCGCGAGCCGCGCCAAGTGGAACTTCCTGCCCAACGCGCACACCGACTTCATCTTCGCGATCATCGCCGAGGAGCTCGGGTTGCTCGGGGGGCTGCTCGTGCTCGCGATGTTCGGCGTGTTCGCCGTGCTGGGGATCCGCACCGCGGCGCGCGCGGCGGACCGCTTCGGGGCGCTCCTCGCGGTCGGGATCACCACGTGGGTGGTCGGCCAGGCGATCATCAACGTCGGCGCGGTCTGCGGCTTGCTGCCGATCACCGGCATCCCGCTGCCGTTCATCTCGTTCGGGGGCACCGCGCTCGTGACCACGATGTTCGGCGTCGGCGTGCTCGCCAACATCGCCCGCCACGGTGAGCGTGCCAGTGCAAGGGCCACTGCAAAGGCCAGTGCAAAGGCCGGAGCGAAGGCCGGCGCACGGACGACGGAGCGGGCGTCGGCGTGATCGGTCGGGCCCGATCGGGTACCCGCCCCCCGACCATCCTCATCAGCGGCGGCGGGACCGGTGGCCACGTGTACCCCGCGCTCGCGTTGGCCGACGAGCTGGTCGCCCGCGGGCACGACCGGGAGCACATCCGGTTCGTCGGCGCAACCCGCGGCATCGAAGGCCGCGCTGTTCGCGCCGCCGGCTTCGAGATCGACCTGTTGCCCGGTCGGGGGTTGGCGCGTGACCTGTCGGTGAAGGGTCTCGTGCAGAACGCGCGCACGGTGCTCGACACGATCCGCGCCTTTGCCGGCGCGGTGCGGATCGTCGCTCGGGTCCGGCCGGCGGTGGTCGTCGGAGTCGGTGGCTACGCATCGCTGCCTGCCGTGGTCGCTGCCCGTGCGCGCCGCATCCCGGTGGTGGTGCACGAGTCGGATGCTCATCCGGGCCTCGCGAATCGCATCGCGGTGACGCTCGGCGCGCGCGCTGCGGTGTCGCTGCCCGACACCGCACTGCGCGGTGCGGTGGTCACGGGCAACCCGATCCGTCCGGAGATCGCCGCGGTGCAGCGTGCGCCCACGGTTCCGCCGACGGTCGCGGTCGTCGGCGGCAGCCTCGGTGCGCGGCGCATCAACGACGCGGCGCTCGGCCTCTACGACGGGTGGCGTCAGCGCGACGACGTCGTCATCCACCACGTGACGGGCGACCGCGACTACGAAGGTTGTGCAACCAGGCTCGCGGCGCTGCGCGCGCCCGGCGACGCGCTGACCTACCGACTCGTGCGGTACGAGGACCACATGGACACGCTGTACGCATCTGCCACCCTCATCGTGAGTCGGGCCGGCGGCATGACCGCGGAGCTCGCCGCGGTCGGTATGCCGGCGGTGCTCGTGCCCCTCCCTGGTGCACCGGGCGACCACCAGACCCGGAACGCCGAGGTCTTCGCCCGTGCCGGCGCGGCAGTGATGGTGAGCGATCCCGACCTTTCCGCGCCGCGGCTGGCGGCCATCCTCGACGAGCTCGTCGGCGATCCGGCGCGCGTGACGGCGATGAGCGACGCCGCGCGGGCGCTGGCCCACCCCGACGCCACCGCCCGGTTCGCCGACCTGGTCGAGGCGGCGGCGCGTGCCTGACGGCCCGCTCGATTTCGGCCGGACCCACGTCGGCGCGCTCGACGGCGAACCGCGCGTGGTGCACATCGTCGCGATCGGCGGTGCGGCGATGAGCGGGATCGCCACGGTGCTCGTCGCCATGGGCCATCGGGTCAGCGGTTCCGACATCCGCGACTCGCCGCGACTCGCGCCACTGCGCGCCCTCGGCGTGCAGGTGGCGGTGGGGCACGCCGCGACCAACCTCCCCTCCGACGCCGACCTGGTGATCGTCTCGACCGCGATCGGTGACGACAACCCGGAAGTGATCGCGGCGCACGCTCGCAACCTTCCCGTGATGCGTCGTGCCGACGCCCAGCGCGCCATCGTCGCCACCCGGCGCGCGGTGGCGGTGGCGGGGAGCCACGGCAAGACCACCACCACGGCCATGCTCACGTTGATCCTGCGCGACGCCGGGTGGGACCCGAGCCATCTCGTGGGTGGCGACGTCACGTCATTGGGCGCCACCGCGGCGTGGCAGTCGGGTGAGTGGATCGTCGCCGAGGCCGACGAGAGCGACGGCACGTTCCTCGAGCTCGCGCCGGAGTCGGCCATCGTGACCAGCATCGAACCCGACCACCTCGGGCACTACGGCGACGTGTCGGCGCTCGAGGAGGCGTTCGCGACGTTCGCGCGCGACGTGCCGGGCACGAATTTGCTCTGCGTCGACGATGTGGTGACGGCTCGTCTGGCCCGCACCATCCCGGGCGCGGTCACCTACGGGTTCGCGGACACTGCCGACTACCGGATCACGGAATACCGGGGGACGCGTGCAGGCGTCACGTTCGTGCTCGAGCGCGGCGACACCGTGCTCGGCGCGATCGAGGTGCCGGTGCCGGGTCGGCACAACGCCACGAACGCCGCGGGCGCGGCTGCGATGGCCGTCGAGCTGGGCGTGCCCTTCGTGTCGGTGCAGCGCGCCCTCGCGGCCTACGAAGGCGTGGCTCGCCGCTTCGAGCTCCGGGGCGCGCGCGACGGCGTCACGTACGTCGACGACTACGCACACCTTCCCACCGAGGTCGCGGCCATGGTCGACGCGGCCGGCGAAGGCGGGTGGGGTCGCGTCGTGGTGGTGTTCCAACCCCATCGCTTCACTCGGACTGCCGCACTGTGGCGCGACTTCGCCGACGCGTTCACCGGCGCTGATCTCGTCGTGCTCACCGACGTGTACGGCTTCGACGAGCTGCCCATCGCCGGGGTGTCGGGTCGGCTCGTGCTCCGTGCCGTGCTCGATGCCCACCCCGAACTCGAGGTGGTCTACCTCCCGACGCGCGCCGATCTCGTGCTGCACGTGCCGCGCCTCGTGCGAGCGGGTGACCTCGTGCTCACGCTCGGCGCCGGCGACCTCACCACCGTGCCCGACGAGTGGCTGGCCGGGGCGGCGTGACCATGGCCGACGCCCTCACCGACGTGGGCGACGCCCTCGCGGCGCGCCTGCCCGGCGCGGTCACCTTCGACGTCGCGCTGTCCGGGCTCACCACGTACCGGCTCGGCGGGCCCGTCTCGGTGCTGGTGCGGGCGCGCACGCTCGCCGATCTCGTCGAGCTGGCCGCGGTGGTGGTGGAGCATCGCCCGCCGGTGCTCGTCGTGGGGCGAGGGTCGAACCTCCTCGTCGCCGACCAGGGATTCGTCGGCGTGGCGGTGGTGCTCACCGGCGACTTCGAGCAGCTCGACCTCACGGTCTCGCCGGGCGCCACGGTGCGCGCTGGTGCGGCCGTCGCGCTCCCGGTGTTGGCGCGCCGAGCGGCCGCCGCCGGACTGCGCGGCCTCGAGTTCTTCGTCGGGATCCCCGGCAGCGTCGGTGGCGCCGTGCGCATGAATGCCGGAGGACACGGTCGCGACACCGCGGCCGTGCTCGGGAGCGCCCTGGTGGTCGACCTCGGCGCGGGTGGCACTGCGCGCGCCCTCGGCCCCGCTGAGCTCGACTTCGGCTACCGGACGTCGTCGCTCGGCCCACTCGACGTGGTCACGGGCGCCGAGCTGACCGTCGACGCGGCGTCGCCCGAGGAGTGCGAGGCGACCATCGCCGAGATCGTGCGCTGGCGACGCGAGCACCAGCCCGGCGGCTCGAACGCGGGGTCGGTGTTCGCGAACCCGCCGGGCGACTCCGCCGGGCGACTCATCGACGCGCTGGGGCTGAAGGGCCTCCGGGTGGGGGGCGCAGTCGTCTCCGAGAAGCACGGCAACTTCTTCCAGGCCGAGGCCGGCGCGACTGCGGACGACGTGGCCGCGCTCGTGGACGAGGTCCGTCGGCGAGTGGCCGACGCCACCGGCGTGGTGCTGGTGCCCGAGCTTCGCATGGTCGGCTTCGAGCAGGCCGGATGAGCACCAAGACGCCGGCACCTCCCCGTGCCGCCGCGACGACTCGCAATGCCGGCGCTCGGCCGAGGACCGCTCGGGTCGTGGGCGCCCGCCGCCGTCGCCTGCTCGTGGTGGTGATCGGGCTCCTCGTGGTCGGCACCGCGGCGTGGGTGGCGACACGGTCACCGTTCCTCGACGTCGACCACCTGGTGGTGAGCGGCAACGCACGCGCCACCGCCGACGAGGTCCTCGCAGCCGCTGGCGTCGCGCCGGGAGACCCGATGGTCTGGATCGACCCGGGTGCCGCCGCCCGCAAGATCGAGACGCTGCCGTGGGTGCTGCACGCCGAGGTGAAACGTGAGTGGCCCGACACCGTGAAGGTCGTCGTGGCCGAGCGAGTGCCGGTGGCGTGGCTCGACACGGGCTTCGGGAACGCGCTCGTGCTCGACCGCGACGGCCGGGCGCTCACCACCGAGGCCCCGGCGCCGGTCGGGCTCCCGCAGGTGCTCGACGTCGCGGCGGTGCCGATCGGCGTGACCGTCGCCCAGCCCGAGGGGGCCCGCATCGCCGGCGCACTTGCGCCCGACCAGTTGGCGAACGTCCGCACGATCGCGGTGGCGGCTCACCGGGCGACGCTCGTGGTGGCATCGGGCCAGGAGGTGCGCCTCGGTCGGCCGACGCAGGTTGGCGACAAGATGCGCGCCGCGTTCGCGGTGCTGGCCCGCGAGGAAGCAGCGGGCAAGGCCTACGTCGACGTCAGCGCGCCCTCGACGCCGGTCGCGGGGTAGCCAAGACGACGCGTCGAGGCTGGCGTGACAGGTGGGGAAGTTGACCACTGAATGTTGCGAGAGTAAAGTATCAACCGTCACCACAGCTTGACATAACCCTCAACCTCGAGTCGAGGTCGAGAGTTGGTCCTGGTGGAGGCGTGGTGCCCAAGTGGGGCAACGGGCGTGGAGCTCGCAGACAGAGAAGCAGGACTGCACATGCTGGGTGAGCCGCAGAACTACCTCGCGGTGATCAAGGTCATCGGTGTCGGCGGTGGTGGCTGCAACGCCGTGAACCGGATGATCGACGCAGGGTTGAAGGGCGTGGAATTCATCGCGGTGAACACCGACGCGCAGTCGCTGCTCATGAGCGACGGCGACGTGAAGCTCGACATCGGCCGTCAGATCACGCGCGGCCTCGGCGCGGGCTCCGATCCCGAGATCGGCCGCCAGGCCGCCGAGGACCACCGCGACGAGATCGAGGAGGTGCTGCGCGGCGCCGACATGGTGTTCATCACCCTCGGCGAGGGCGGCGGCACCGGCACCGGCGCCGGTCCGGTGGTGGCGGAGGTGGCGAAGGCCGCCGGCGCACTCACCATCGGCATCGTGACCCGCCCGTTCGGCTTCGAGGGGCGTCGGCGTGCAGTGCAGGCGGAGAACGGCATCGCGAAGATGCGCGAGAAGGTCGACACCCTGATCGTCATCCCGAACGACCGACTCCTGAGCGTGTCCGACGAGCGCACGTCGATGCTCAACGCGTTCAAGACGTGCGACGAGGTGCTGCTCCAGGGTGTGCAGGGCATCACCGACCTGATCACCACCCCGGGTCTCATCAACACCGACTTCGCCGACGTGCGGATGATCATGAGCAACGCGGGCAGCGCGCTCATGGGTGTCGGCTACGCATCCGGCGACGGGCGCGCCGTCAACGCGGCCCGCACCGCGATCTCGAGCCCGATGCTCGAAGCGAGCGTCGAGGGTGCCCGGGGCATGCTGCTCAACGTGTCGGGCCCGTCCGACCTCGGGCTGTTCGAGGTCAACGAGGCTGCCGAGATCGTGGCCAAGGCCGCGCATCCCGACGCCAACATCATCTTCGGTGCGGTGATCGACGACAGCCTGGGTGACGAGGTCCGCATCACGGTGATCGCGGCCGGGTTCGACCGGTTCGAGGGCGAGCGCAAGCCGCGCATCTCCTCGCTCGGGCTCGACGACGACCTCGACCTCGGTGACGACGGCATCGACTTCTCGATCGGCGCCTCGACCGACGACGACGCCGACGACCAGTTCGACGTGCCCGAGTTCCTGCGCTGACGTCGCCCACCGGGCCGATCGACCTCACGGTCGGGTGCGCGCGGATCCGGTTCACCGATCGTCACGGCGGCGTCTCGGCCGCGCCCTACTCGTCGGCCAACCTGGCCGTGCACGTGGGCGACCGTCCCGACGACGTGGTCGAGAACCGGCGTCGCCTCGCGGCGGACCTCGGGATCGGCGATGCGTCGACGATGGTGTGGCTGCACCAGGTGCACGGTGACACGGTCGTGGTGGCTGACGGCGGACGCACCGGCATGTTTTCGGGCATGTCGATGGGCATGTCGACGGGCACGTCGAAGGACGCGCCCGAGGCTGACGCGGCGGTGACCGATCAGCTCGGCGTCGCGCTCGTGGTGCAGGTGGCCGACTGCGCGCCGATCGCGCTGGTCGGCGATCGCGCGGTCGGTGTGGTGCACGCGGGCTGGGCGGG
>JBEVIU010000017.1:0-9624 GCA_040510575.1 Acidimicrobiia bacterium
CTTCTCGCGCGACTCGTCGCAACCGTCCCATCGCAGTGGTCTCGCGCTGATCGTCCCATCGCACGACCGAACGGGCCGCGCGCACCAAGAGCACGGTGTCGACGCCGAGCTCGGTGAGTTTCTGCACCACGAGCTCCGGGCGCTCGCCCTTGGTCAAGGCGCACGCGATGGTCAGCCCCGGCTCGAGGCGCGGCTCACGCGCGAGCGCCGACGTCGCGTGGAGTTCGATGCGGCCGTCGCCCGCAGCAGTGACCTCGTACACACGCCAACGCCCGTGACCGTCGGCGCCGGTGACCACTTCACCGACGCGGACGCGGCGGACGCGGAGCAGGTGGTGAGCGTCGTCGCCGTCGATCACGTAGGTGTCGTCGAGACGCTCGAGGTACGCGTGCGCGGTCGCGCGCACCGACGCGGGGAAGTCCGCCGAGGGAATTCGAGATCGAGGCGCGTCGGCCATCGGCGCGCGCGTCGGCTACTGGAACGCCGACTTGAGGCGAGAGAAGACGCCCTTCTCCTGCGGGCCCGCGATCTCCTCGCCGCGGAGCTCCGCGAGCTGGCGCAACAGCGCGTCCTCCTCGGCAGTCAGGCGGCCGGGCACGTCGACGTCGACGCGCACCAGCAGATCACCCCGGCCGCGACCTCGCAACGCGGGGATTCCCCGACCCTTCAGCCTGAACACGTGGCCCGGTTGCGTCCCCGGTGCCACGACGAGCTCTTCGGGCCCTTCGAGCGTCTCGACGTCGAGCCGGCATCCGAGCGTGGCCTGCGTGAACGCGATGCGGCGCACGTGCAGCAGGTCGTCGCCGTGACGCTCGAAGCGGGGATCGGCCGCCACCTTCACCGTGACGTACAGGTCGCCGGGGATCCCACCGCGAGGCGCTGCCGGGCCTCGACCGGCGAGACGCAGGCGCTGCCCGTCGTCGACTCCGGCCGGCACCTCGACGTCGATCGAGCGCGTCGACCGCACCCGACCGTCGCCTCGGCAGTCCTTGCACGGGCTCGGGATGCGACTTCCGGTCGAGCTGCAGGCGATGCACGGCGACGCGGTGACGATCTGACCGATGATCGAGCGGCGCACCTCGCGCACCTCGCCTGCGCCGCCGCACACGTCGCAGCGCGCCGGATGGGTGCCGGGCTCGCAGCCCGATCCTTCGCACCGCTCGCAAGCGACGGGAAGACGAACTTCGATGGTGCTCGTGGCGCCGAATGCGGCGCGGGCGAGATCGAGGTTGACGACCGCCTCGGCGTCGGGTGCGCGCGGTGGACCGGCCGGGCCCCGGTTGCCGAAGGCATCACCGCCGAAGAACGCGTCGAAGATGTCACCGAACGCGAACGCCTCCCCTGGACGAGGTCCGGCACCTGCGTTCGACGAGCGAGTGCCGTCATCGCCGAACACGTCGAAACGACGGCGGCGCTCGGGATCCTTCAGCACCTCGTACGCGAGGTTGATCTCCTTGAACCGCGACTCGGCGTCGGGATCCTCCGGATTCGAATCGGGGTGGTACCGGCGCGCCTGGGCGCGATACGCGCGCTTGATCTCGTCGTCGGTCGCGTTCCGTGCGATCCCGAGGACGTCGTAGTGATCCGTCATGACAGCACGCGTCCGAGTTGCTCCGAGATCGCCTCTACCGCTGCGAGTGCTTGGCGGTAGTCCATCCGGGTCGGCCCCAGCACACCGACGGTACCGGCGACCTCGCCGTCGACCGTGTACGGGGCGATCACGATCGAGCAGTCGCGCAGCTCGTCGAGCGGGTTCTCAGAACCGATCGACACGCGCGAACCTTCGTCGTCGAGCAGGTCGCGCACGAGCGACACCACTTCCACCTGGTGCTCGAGCAGCTCGAGGAGGCGGGCCGCGCTCGTGGGCTGCGGAAAGCTCTCGGTGCCGGCCGCGAGGCGACTCGCGCCTCCGACGTACAGCGGCTCGGTCATCTCGTGCTCCCCGCGTGCGACGAGGGCGTCGCGCGCCTCACGCGCGAGGTCGGCCGCCTCCGCGGTGGCGGCGACGAGCGGCTCGGCCTTCAGCGGCCACGCTGCGCCTTCGAGCGAGGCGCCGAGCGACGCCGCTGCCGCGCGCATCGTGGCGTCGTCGGTGTCGGCCGCGAGGTGCAGCACGCACTTCTCGACCACCCCGGTGGAGAGGATCGCCAGCGCGAGCACGAGCGACGGTTGCAGGCTCACGAGCTGCACGCTGCGAATCGTGATCGACTCGGTGTGCGGCCCGACGACCACCGCGGTGTGGGTGGTGACCCGGGACAGCAGTTGGCTCGTCTCGTGGAGCAGGTCTTCGAGCACTTGGTGCGCAGAGTTGAACAGCTCGAAGAACTCGTGCACCGCGCGCCGCTGGTCGACGGGAAGGCCACTCTGGCGCACCAAGGTGTCGACGAAGAAGCGGTAGCCGCGGTCGGTGGGGATGCGCCCGGCCGAGGTGTGCGGCTGGGCGATGAAACCCTCGCGTTCGAGGATCGTCATCTCGTTGCGAACGGTCGCGCTGGACACGCCGAGCCCACCCGACTTCGCGACCGTCTGGGAGCCGACGGGCTGCGCGGTCGCGACGTGTTCCTCCACGATCGCCCGCAGGATGGCGGCCTTCCGCTCGTCGAGGTCCATTGGCACTCGATTCTACCGAGCGCCAGAAGGCTCGGGGCGAGCTCCGCTGGAGGTGGTGGCGGGCGCGACCCTCTGCACGACTGCGTCATGTGCGGTGAGCAGCCGCGCCGCGACCTCGTTCGCGAGGAGCCGACCGCGCCGCGTCAACGACGCAGTCGTGCCGTGCTGCTCGAGCAGACCGATCGCCACGAGGGAGTCCGTGCACTGGCGCATCTCGGGGGAATCGGCGTTTCCGGCGTCGAGCTTGATCCCGGTCCGCATCCGCAGGGCCAACATGAGCTGTTCCGCCTCCGACGCGGAGGCATCGAGCTCCTCCGAGCCCGCCTCGGTCGGTGCCCCGGCTCGGACGGCGTCGACGTAGCGCTCGGGAGTGCGGACGTTCCACCAGCGTCGCGACAGTCCGAGGTCCGGGTCGAGTGTGTGGCCGTGTGCCGCACAGCCGATCGCGGCGTACTCACCGCCGTCCCAGTAGAGGAGGTTGTGCCGGCACTCCTCCCCCGGCCGGGCCCAGTTCGAGATCTCGTACCACTCGAATCCGGCATCGCGCAGGCGATCGTCGGCGATCTCGTACTTCGTGGCCTGGTCGTCGTCGTCGGGTGCCGGTCGCTCACCGGCGGCGATCCCGCGCCCGAGGGGAGTCCCCGGCTCGACGGTGAGCGCGTAGGCGCTCACGTGCGACGGCTCGAGCGCGAGCGCGGCATCGAGTGTGGCCTCCCAGTCGGCGACGCGCTCGCCCGGTGTGCCGTAGATGAGGTCGACGTTCACCCGGTCGATCCCCGCGTCGCGTGCCCAGCCGACTGCACGGGCCACGTTGGCAGCGTCGTGCGTGCGCCCGAGCGCGACGAGCACGTGCGCCCGCATCGACTGCACGCCCAGCGACACGCGGTTGACCCCTCCGGCCGCGTAGGCGGCGAACTTGGCCGGATCGACCGAGTCGGGATTGCACTCGACCGTCACCTCTGCGCCGGGCGCGCGGTCGATCGCGTCCAGGATGCGTACGAGGTCGTCGGCGTCGAGGAGTGAGGGGGTGCCGCCTCCGAAGAACACGCTCGTCGCCGGAGGCGCGGGGGCCCGGCGGGCGAGGTCGGCGATGCAGGCGTCGACGTAGTCGCCGATCATGTGGGCGCGATCCGTCCATGTGGCGAAGTCGCAGTAGTCGCAGCGCGTGGTGCAGAACGGCACGTGGACGTACACGCCGAACCGTTGCTCTCGCGACTGCGTCACGGACCCATCCTCGCGCGGGCCACTAGGTTGCCAGCGTGGCGAGCCAGGTGTCGCTCATCGGGGTCGGAGGCATGCCTCTCGTGGTACCGGGTGACGACCTGCCCACGGTGCTCGTCGCAGCACTTCGACACGACGGCATCGTGCCGGTCGCGGGCGACGCGCTCGTCGTGACGAGCAAGATCGTGTCCAAGGCCGAGGGATGCGTGGTCGACCTGCGCACCATCACGCCGTCCGCCGAGGCGATCGAGCTCGGGGCGCGCACCGAGAAGGAACCGGAGCTGGTCGAGCTCGTGCTCTCCGAGTCGACGAGCATCGTGCGCGCGGTGCCCGGCGTGCTGCTCACTCGCCACCGCCTCGGCTTCACGTCGGCGAACGCAGCGATCGACCGTTCGAACGCCGACGGGACCGAGCACACCGCGCTGCTGATGCCGCTCGATCCCGACGCGTCGGCACGCGCCATCCGCGACGCGCTCGTGAGCGCGTTCGCCGTCGATGTGGCCGTCGTGGTGAGCGACACCCACGGCCGCCCATGGCGACGCGGCAATGTCGGGGTCGCCGTCGGAGTCGCCGGGCTCGAGCCGGTCGTCGACAAGGCAGGCGCGGTCGACCTGTTCGGTCGCGAGCTGAAGGCGACGATGATCCCGCTCGCGGATCAGCTGGCGGGCGCTGCCGCGTTGGTGTCGGGCGAGACCGATGAGGGTCTCCCCGTGGTGCTCGTGCGCGGCCTCGACGTGGAGCCGGGCGACGGCTCGTCGTCCGACCTCACCTACCCGGCCGCGTCCGACCTGTTCCGCTGAGGGTCCAGCGGCCAGCCTTCAGCGCGGAACGAGCAACGAGAGCGCGTTGTCCCGCATGATCTTCTTCTGATCGGCGGGGTCGAGCTTCTCGATGCACTCGACGTAGTCGGCGGGCTCGATGTTGCCCTCGGGGTGCGGCCAGTCGGAGCCGAAGAGCACGTGCTCGATCCCGATCATCTCGGTGAGCCCGACGACGTCCTCCTCGGGGAACGGCGAGACGTAGACGTTCTCCTTGAAGATGTCGGACGGACGATCGTCGACCCGGGCCCCGAACGCCACGACGTGACGGTCGACAAGGCCGCCCGCGTGGTCGAGGGCGTGCAGCACGTACGGCACCCAGTTCATGCCCATCTCGACCGACGCGACGCGCACGTTCGGGAAGCGACCGAAGAGGTTGCCGAGCACGAGCGCCATCGTGGTCTCGAGGATGCCGCGGTCACCGTTGAGTGCCGCGCTCAACATGAACTGGTACATCGGGTCGGTGACGGGCTGACCGCCGTAGAGGGTGTTGAACGCGTCGCTGTAGACGGTGCGACCGCCGTACGCGTGGTACGCGACCAGGATGCCGGCCTCGTTCGCGAGCGACCAGAACGGATCCCACACCGGGTCGGCGGGGGAACGGCCCGCCGCGGGGCCGGGGCGCACCGACACGAGGCGCGCGCCCTTGTCGAGCACGACCTGCAACTCGTCGGCTGCGAGCTGCGGGTCGAGCATCGGGATGTACGGCGGTGCGTACAGGCGGTTCTTGTACGCGTAGCCCCAGTCCTCGTCGAGCCACTGGTTGTAGGCGTGGAACGCCTTGTGCCCCATCACCGGGTCGTCCATCATCAGCCCCTCGACGCAGTCACCCAGCGTCGGGAACAGGAAGCACTTCTCGACGCCCTGCTCGTCGAGCACGTCGAGACGCACGTCGCGGTCGCGGTACGCGTCGGGCAGCGGCTCGAGCTCGCCGTACTGCGACTTCGCGAACTCCCAACCCTGGTCGCGCCCCTTGCCTTCCTCGAGATCCTTGAGGCGCTGATGGAACGCACCGGCCTTGGCGATCGGGTTGAACGTCGGGTTCGGGGGCGTGTCCGAGAGCTTGGCGCCGAACATGAGGTGCTTGCGCTTGCCCTCCTGCACCCAACGCACGTAGCGCTTCACGCTCTCGTCGCCATGGCGGGTGAACGCGTCTTCGGCCTCGTAGTAGTGGTTGTCGGCGTCGACGAGCTGATAGTCGAACTTCGCCATGTCACACCTCACAGGAGAGATCGAAGGTCACTCCTCGCATTGTTCCACTGATTCGTGCGCCGGAACCACACCGTACGTTCAGTTCTTCAAGAGGTCCTTGAACGCGACGCCGCGTTCAGTGCTCGGCTCGCGGGCCAGGCCGAGGACGCGCTCGCCCACGATGTTGCGTTGGATCTGATCGGAGCCGCCGTAGATCGGCGGGCCCTGAGCGAAGAGCGCGGCTTCGAGGTAGTGACCCAGCTCCGCGATGCCCGTCGCGGCTTCGACCGCAGCGACGGCATCGGGGTCGTAGCCATGCAACATCGCGTTGCCCTGCAGGATGCGGAACGTGACGTCGCGCTCCATGCGGATGCTGTGGTTCTGGCCCATCTTGGCCAGGTTGGGGAGCCCGGGGAGGTCTCGGCCCTGGAGCTGGAGCGCCCGGGCCCGCTGGCCGGTCAGCGCGACCACCCGCTCCAGGCTGAGCAGCCGCGCCAGCGCGTCGCGCACGAGCGGGTCGTCGGCGCGCCCGAGGGTGCGGGCGAGCACCGCGAGCCGCTCCCACCCGCGGGTCGGGATGCCGTCCGACGCGTCGGCGACGTCACCGGCACCGGCCACGAACTCGCCCACGCGCCGGTCGAGGTCACCAGCGATCGTGCCCGGACGCGCCGTGGTCACGGCGCCGCCGCCTGCCGACCCGGCACGCTCGACTGCGAGGGTCGTGTTGGCGACGGCCCATCCTTCGCCTTCCCCGCCGATGAGGTCGTCAGCCGGGATGCGGGCGCCCTCGAGGAAGACCTCGTTGAAGAAGGAGCGGCCGGTCATCTCGCGCAGCGGGCGCACCTCGATCTGTGGTTGGTGCATGTCGAGGATGAAGTAGGAGATGCCCGCGTGCTTCGGCACGTCGACGTTCGTGCGCGCCACCAGGATCGCCTTGTCGGCGATCTGGCCGCTCGAGGTCCACACCTTCTGACCGGTGATCACCCACTCGTCGCCGTCGCGCACCGCCCGCGTCTGCAGCCCGGCGAGGTCGGAGCCGGCGTTCGGCTCGCTGAAGAGCTGGCAGTACGCGTCAGCCCCGTTGACCATTCCGGCGAGGTGACGGCGCCGCTGGTCGTCGGTGCCGTGCACCAACAGGGTGGGGCCCGCGAGCCCGGTTGCGAACCCGCCGACGCCCGGCACCGCGCCGAAGTCGCGGATGGCGACCGACACCGCGCTGCTCGCGACGCGCGACAGCCCGCGTCCGTGCCACTTCGCGGGCCAGTGCGATTGCGCCCAGCCGCTGTCAGCGAGACGTTGCCACCAGTCGCGCAACGTGAGGTCGGGATCCCAAGCCGTCTCGAGCCAGTCGTGCAGCTCCCCGAGCACCCCGTCGAGGTCCGCCGAGGTGCCGTCCCGCTCAATGGGTGTCGTCGTCATCGGCCCCGTCCTTCCGCCTCGTCTCAGTGGATCGCGCCCGACGCGACGAGCGCGTCGTACTCCGCTCGCTCCAAGCCGAGCAGGCCGCAGAACACTGCTTCGTTGTGCTCGCCCATGATCGGCGCGGCGCTGCGGACCCGTGCGCCGCCGTCGCCGACCCGGAACGTGACGCCGGGGACCGGGCCGGGGCCCTGCACCGCGTGCGTCACGAACTCGAAGAACCCGCGTTCGTGGAGGTGGCGGTCCCAAGCCAGCCGAGGCGAGTTCATCAAGGGATACGCCGCCACGCCCGCATCCTGGCACGCGACGGTCACCTGCCACGGCGAGCGCGTCGACGTCCACGCGGTGACCGCGACGTCGAGCTCGCCCTCGTTCGCCTTGCGGTCGTCGAGCGACGAGAAGGCGTCGACGTCGATCCCAACGGCTCGGAGGACCGCGAGCAGTCGCGACCACCCGACGTCGTCCTCGACCGCGATCGCCACCCACGCGTCGTCCCCCGCGCACCGGTAGAAGCCGTGGGGCGCCATCGTCGGCGACTTGTCGACCAGTCGCGGCACGTCGCCGCCCATCGACCGCGCGAGCAGGGTGCCCGGATACATCGCGAGGAGGCCTTCGACCTGCGCGTACTCGAGGTGGCGGCCGACGCCGGTGCGGTCGCGCTCGTCGAGCGCCGCGAGCACGGCGAGCGCGCCGTACATCCCCGCGACGGGGTCGCCGTAGAACGTGCCGATCGGCGTCGGCGGATCGTCGGGGTGCCCCATCGCTGCACTGATGCCCGACGCGTGGAGCAGATGGTCGCCGTACGCGATGAAGTCGCGCTCCGGTCCGGTCGCGCCGTAGGCCGACAACGAGAGCATGACGAGGCGCGGGTTGACGGCCGAGAGCGCGTCCCACCCGAGGCCCAGGCCGGGGAGCACGCGCGGTGTGAAGTTCTCGATCGCGACGTCGCAATGCGCCGCGAGCGCGCGCACGAGGCGCTGGCCGTCGGGATGCTTGAGGTCGAGGGTGACCGAGCGCTTCCCACGGTTACACGCGGTGTGGTACCCGCCGCGTTCGTAGTCGCGCACGCCGTCCGCGTACGCGCCCGACCAGCGGAGCACGTCGATACGCCCGCGCGACTCGACCTTGATCACGTCGGCACCGAGGTCGGCCAGGATCATGCCGGCGAACGGCCCGGCCCACGTCCAGCCGAGATCGAGCACCCGCACGCCGTCGAGCGGCGCGCGCGTCGTCATGGCGCGCCCCACCTCGTGAGCGTCTCGGCCGCGGTGCCCCGACGCGTCGGCGACCAGGTCGCGGGCTCGAAGACCGGGAGGGCGGGCACAGTGCCCGTGGTGCCGCGGTGCTCGACCTCGACCCACGCCCCGCGCGCCCGAAGGTGCTGCCACGCGAGCACGTCGTCGACCGAGCGCGGGAGCGCGATCGGCACCTTGCGCCGCTGTCCTTCCTCCAGGAGCTCGACTCGGGCGTGCGACACCGACCACTCGCTCAGGAGCGCGACGATCTCGCGGCGGTTGGCGTACCGCTCCTCCGGGGTGTCGCCGAGCGACGACCAGTCGGGGCTGCCCGCCCACGCCACCAGGCTGTCCCACTGGTGCTGCTCCACGGTGCGGACGTACACGTCACCGTCGCTCGCGGGGAGGTGGAACCCCATCGACGTCGTGGGCGTCGATGGATGACCGAGGACGTTGCCGTTCCACACGAAGTTGGGGAAGATCGCGTGCAGGGTGGCGGCGACCACTTCCTGCACCGACACGTCGACGACCACCGGTGCCCGCTCCGCGAGTGCGCTGCGCCGACCCGCGAACGCGCCGGACGCGGCCGCGAGTCCCGCGAGGGCCTGGGGCTGGCACCCCGGCGGCACCACCGGCACGTAGCGCTCCGGGTCGTCGACGTGCGGGCGGCGGGTGACGTTGGCGAGGCCGCCAGCGGCCCACTCCGTGAGGTCGGTCATGCGGAAGTGCGCGTGGGGACCGGTACGCCCGAGGCTGCGGATGGTCACGAGCACCTGGGGTGAGTCGCCACCACGCAGGCCGCCGAGGTCCGACGCAACGCCGCGCGCGTCGAGGTCGTGGTCGTCGAGGTCGGTGAGCACCACGTCGGCCGCTCGCGCGACGGCCGCGACGTCGTCGCCGTCGTCGATCACGATGCGGCCGCGGTCGTAGTAGGTCGCGTCCTCCGCGGTGAGGCGCCGCGCGGGCAGCCGCACCTGCGCCACCTCTGCTCCGAGCGCGGCGAGGGCCAGGCCCGCGGCCGCGACGCCGAGTCGCTCCCCCAGTTCCAGCACCCGCATCCCCGCGGCGCCGTGGAACGCGCGCTGTTCCGTCACGGCCACAGCATCGCGCGACCACCCCCCTTCCCGTTT
>JBEVIU010000018.1:0-5871 GCA_040510575.1 Acidimicrobiia bacterium
AGGTGGACGGCTTGTCGTTGCGAAGGATCGCGCGGAGTGACTGCATCGCCCGGTACACGCGCTGGCGCGCGCCGTGCTCGGTCGTGTGCAGTCGCTCGGCCACCGTCTCGTAGGCGAGCTCCTCGAGGAACCTGAGCTGCAGCACCTCGCGGTCGATCGCGTCGAGCTCGTCGAACGCGGCTCGAGCGGCCACGTCGGCGTCGCGGTCGTCGACGGGACCCTCATCGATCGTCGGGTCGAGCACGCCCAGCTCGGGCATCTCGGCCCGCGGCTCCACCGACACGCGGGCCCGAGCTCGGGCCTGGTCGGTGGCGAGGTTGCGCACGATCCGCATCACGTACCACTTCGCCCGCGCCGCGTCCGACACGATCGTGCCGCGCTGCAACGCTCGCACCACAGCAGTCTGGGCCAGATCCTCGGCGTCGGCGTCGCTGCGGGTGAACGAACGTGCGTAGCGGAAGATCTCGCGGTGGTGCTCCACGACGACCTCGCGCAGGTCGACCCATTCGTCGCCCGCACCACCATGCTCGCCTGGTGCCCGCATCCCGCTGCCGTTCCGCCCAACGCTTCCGAATCGCCGGTACCGTACATTCCGGACACGAGGGAAGGCAATGGGCGCCGGTAGGGTGCCGACATGAGCGCCGCTCGGGTCCTCGTCACCCGGCAGTTCGTCAGCGGAGGGCTCGACCCGCTGCTCGCGGCGGGCCACGAGATCGTCGAGCGCTCCGACGACACGCCGTTCACGCCGACCGAGCTGGCCGCGGCAGTGGCCGACGTCGACGCGGTCGTGTGCGCGCTCACCGATCCCTTCGACGCCGTCGTGCTGCGCGCGGGTGCCGCCGGCCGGCTCCGAGTGGTTGCCAATGTCGCGGTCGGCTACGACAACATCGACGTCGTGACCGCGACCGAGCTGGGGATCGCGGTCTGCAACACGCCCGGTGTGCTCGACGAGACCACGGCCGACCTTGCGTTCCTGCTGCTCCTCGCGGCGGCGCGCCGGACGTCCGACGCGGAAGCCGACCTGCGCAACGGTCGCTGGACCGGCTTCCGCATGGGCAACTTCCTCGGCACCGACGTGCACGGCCGCTCACTGGGCATCGTCGGGTACGGCCGCATCGGTCAAGCGGTCGCGCGCCGCGCCGCCGGGTTCGGGATGACGGTGCTCCACCACACGCGCCACGACACCGGGGTGGCCGGGTGGACCGCCGACCTCGACGACCTGTTCCGCACGTCCGACGCGGTCACGCTCCACGTGCCCCTCACCCCCGACACGTTCCATCTCGTCGACGCCCAGCGACTCGCGCTCATGCCGTCGCACGCGGTGCTCGTGAACACCGCGCGCGGCCAGGTGGTCGACGAGGTGGCGCTGGCCGACGCGCTGGAGCGGGGCACCATCTTCGGCGCTGGCCTCGACGTGTTCGAGCACGAGCCGCAGGTCCACCCGCGCCTGCTCGCCGCGCCGCACGCCGTGCTCGTCCCGCACATCGGCAGCGCCACCGAGCAGACCCGCCGAGCCATGACCGAGCTCGCCTGCTCCGGCGTGGTCGCGGTCCTCGCTGGCGAGCGCCCCCCGAACCTCGTCACCCCCTGAAGCCCCTCATCGTTTTGGCGTACCCCAGCCACCGAATTCGTGGGTCCGGGTACGCCAAAACGGAGTGAAGGGGGTACCGCGGTCAGGCGGTGGCGCCACCGCTGGTGCCGCGGCGGCTCGCGAGCTGCGCCACACCCATGAACAGGCCGAGGACGACCAGCACGATCGAGGCGCTGAACCCGAACATGGCCACGGTCCACGCGAGCTCGCCGGGCACTGCCGAGCGCCAGTCCTCGGGCCACGGCATGGCGAAGATGATGAACAGCACCGCAAACAGCGCGACGCCGCTCCCCGCGAACTTCCACCAGCGCTGCTCCGACACGCGATGCCCGCGCATGCGCAAGATGGCATAGAGCTCCCACGCCAACACGAGCAGGAGCACGAGCCCGAGGATCGCGCCGCCCACGAGGAGGAACGCGATCGCGGCGATGCCCGTGAGCACGGCGGCAACCGTCAACTTGGTTTGCGGTGATGCGTTCATCAAACTCTCCCAGTACTGATAGGGGGCACTGATCGACACGTCGCGCAGCGCACTGCCCCAGGCGCGGCGACCGCCGTCGCGTCGCACGCGATCGGCGAACAGCTGCACCATCGGCTCGCCGTACTCGCGACGGAACTTCGGCGGGTACACGCGCGTGACCGCGCGGTACGTGCGCACGCTCGGCATCACGCGCTCCCGAGCTGCGGGTTGCGCGCGCCGGCGTGGCGCAGCAGCGTCTTCATCCGTGCGGTCTCGCCCGCTCGCGCCCGCGCGCCGAGCGCGGTGACGCGGTAGTAGCGACGGCGCTCGTCGTCGAGCGCGGGGTCGGGGCGCTCCTCGGTCTCCTCGATGAGGCCGTCGGCGAGCATCCGCTTGATCGACCCGTAGAGCGTGCCGGGCCCCATCGTGACGGCGCCGTCGGTGATCTCCTCGACCCTGCCCATGATGGCGTAGCCGTGCTGCTCGTCATCGCCGAGCGCCAGCAGGATGTGGAACACCGACGGGGGGAGCGGCTTGGTGCCTTCGGTGGAACGGGCCATGTCGGAACCCTCAGGGAGACGCGCGACTGCATCGCAGGTCGCTATATCGACCAACGATATAGACCGAGGCCCGCCCCGTCAACCCCCGAAACAGCGTTCTGGCGTACCCGAACCACCTGCGCGGTGGTCGTGGTACGCCAAAAGCCGAGGATCGACCTGAGGATCGAGTGGCGGAGGGAGAGGGATTTGAACCCTCGAAGAGGCTTGTCACCCCTTACTCGCTTAGCAGGCGAGCACTTTCGGCCGCTCAGTCATCCCTCCAGAATGGGCCAGTGTACGCGGGGTACCTTCGAGGGGTGGATCCCGTCGACGCCCTCGAGCAGATCGCCACCCTCCTCGAACGCTCCCGCGCCGGTCGCTACAAGGAAGAGGCCTTCCGCCGCGCGGCCGACGCCCTGCGCGACCGCCCGGTCGACGAGCTGCGCGAGCTCGCGGCCGCCGGCACCCTCGAGTCGCTGCCGGGGATCGGCTCCAGCACCGCACGTGTCGTCGCCCAGGCCGTCGCCGGAGAGGTGCCCGAGTACCTCGCCCGCCTGGAGGCCGAATCGGCGCCCGACGTCGGAGCAGGCGGCGCGATCCACAGCGCGCTCGCGGGCGACCTCCACCTCCACTCCAACTGGTCCGACGGCGGGGCCACCATCGAGGCCATGGCGCGCAAGGCAGCCGAGCTCGGTCACCGCTACCTCGCGCTCACCGATCACTCGCCGCAGCTCAAGGTCGCGCACGGGCTCGAGCCCGAGCGCCTCGAGGAGCAGCTCACCATCGTCGACCGACTCAACGAGGAGCTCGCGCCGTTCCGCGTGCTCACCGGCATCGAGGTCGACATCCTCGACGATGGCCGGCTCGATCAGGAAGCCGACCTCCTCGCCGAGCTCGACGTCGTGGTGGCGAGCGTGCACTCGAAGCTACGCATGTCGCACCAGCCGATGACCGACCGCATGGTTGCAGCGATGGCCAACCCGAACTCCGACATCCTCGGGCACTGCACCGGCCGGATGGTGCTCGGCAAGGGACGCCCCGAGTCCACGTTCGACGCCGAGCTGGTGTTCGGCGTGTGCGCGCACTTCGACAAGGCCGTCGAGATCAACTGCCGCCCGGAGCGTCTCGACCCCCCGATGCGCCTGCTCGAACGAGTCGTCGCGCTCGGGTGCAAGGTGTCGATCGACTCCGACGCCCATGCCGTGGGGCAGCTCGAATGGCAGCCCTATGGCTGCAAGCGGGCCGCCGACGCCGGCGTCGACGTCGACCAGGTCGTCAACACCTGGCCGGTCGATCGCCTCCTCGCGTGGACCGCCTCCCACGCTGCCTGACGTGCATCCCCGCGCGGGAACCGGAGAGCGCATCGCGCCGATGTCCGGTATCAAGGACAGATGATGACCGACACCGATGAACGCGTCGCGCGCGTCGAGCGGGCCTGTAGGGCCATCGAGGCCGACGACACCAGCGACCTCCAGCTCGGCGAGCTCGCGGAGCTTGCCGGCACCTCGCCCGACACCCTGCGCCGCGACTTCCTCCGGGTGCTCGGTGTCACACCCAAGCAGTACGCCGACGGCCTGCGCGTCGAGCGGCTCCGGGCCGAGCTGCGCGACGGCCGTCAGGTCACCGACGCCATGTACGACGTCGGGTACGGCTCGAGCAGCGGTCTCTACGAGCAATCGAACGCGCGCCTCGGCATGACGCCGGCGTCGTACGGCGCGCGCGGCAAGGGCGCGAGCATTGCGTTCACCATCGCCGACTCCCCGTTCGACCGCCTGATGGTCGCCGCGACCGAACGCGGCGTGTGCAGCGTGCGCCTCGGCACCGACGACGTCGGCCTCGAAACGCACCTACGCGACGAGTTCGCCGCTGCGTCGGTCTCACGCGACGACGACCTCCTCAAGGCGGCTGTCGACGAGGTGCTGCGACGCGTCGACGGTGACACACCGCTGCGCGAGGTGCCGCTCGACATGCGGGGCACCGCGTTCCAGCTCAAGGTGTGGCGCGAGCTCCTGCGCATCCCGCGTGGCGAGACTCGCACCTACGGCGAAGTCGCCGAGGCAGTGGGGTCGCCAGGTGGCGCGCGGGCCGTCGGCCAGGCGTGTGGGATCAACCCGGTTGCGTTCGTGGTGCCGTGTCACCGCGTCATCGCCGCGAACGGTGGTCTCGGTGGCTACGCATACGGGCTCGACGTGAAGCGTCGCATCCTCGACGAGGAGACCTCGCCCGCCTGAGCGGTGGCGCTCGTCTCGCTGCGCGTCGATACTGACCGGATGGATGAACGCAAAGGCACCGTCACCGCCGCGGTGACCCCCAGCCTCGGCTACGACGACGCCCGCGCCGGCATCGACTGGCTCGTCGAGGTGCTCGGCTTCCACGTCGCCGAGCTCCACGAGATGCCCGACGGCTCCGTCGCGCATGCCGAGCTCGTGTGGGGCACCGGACTCGTCTTCGCGGGCACGCGCCCGAAGACCGAGCCGTGGTCGGGCGTCGGGCCCACGTCGCTGAGCCTCGCCGCCGAAGACGCCGCGACGGTCGATCGCTTGTACGACCGTGCGCGCGCTGCCGACGCCGACATCTTCCTGGAGATGCACGAGGCTCCGTACGGCAGCCACCAGTTCTGCGTGCGCGACCCCGGCGGCAACTTCTGGACTGTCGGCACCTATCGCCCGCAGCACCCGGTCGAGCCCGCGCGGCGTCCGTGACCGATACCGGTATCGAGCGAGAATGAGCAGCTCGTCGACTGAAACGCCCGGGAGATCAGAGCCACATGCCGCTCGCGCGAGCCGCCAGCTCGTCGGCCACGTAGCGTGCCAGCTCGGTCACGAGCTGATCGTGGGTCCGGGTTGCGTGCGGGGCTCGGGCGGTGCTGGTGGTGGTGGCGTTCATCGTGCGCCTCCTCGTTGTCTCTGTCGGTACAACGAAGATCGCACCTGAGAACGTTCCGCACGATCGCCGGATGGCTCGTTCGTGAGCGCGGCGGAGCCAGGTCGATGTGCCCTCGTCGCCACGGTGCGTCAAGCTGCGCCGATGGGATCCCTCACCGTCGAGAAGGTCATTCACATCAACCAGGTGCTCGGCGACTTCGAGGCTGCCAACCGCTTCTACGCGGATGTGTTCGCGGCGGCCGAGTACATGAACAGCTACGACGAGGGCGAACGACGCGACGCGTCCCTCTTCGTGATCGGCGACACGTGCATCGAGCTCTTCTCGCCTCGTGACGACCAGTCGCTGCTCGGCGCCAACCTGGCGAAGTACGGCGACAGCTTCCACTCGTTCGAGCT
>JBEVIU010000019.1:0-18626 GCA_040510575.1 Acidimicrobiia bacterium
ACCGCGCCGAGACGTCGAAGATCGACGAGGAGCTCGTGCCGCCGGTGCTGCTGAGCGCCGCGCAGCGCGCCTGGGACGACGCGGTCGAGCTGGGGGAGACCTTCGGTGTGCGCAACTCGCAGGCCACCGTGCTAGCCCCGACCGGCACCATCGGCCTCATGATGGACTGCGACACCACGGGAGTGGAGCCCGACCTCGCGCTCACCAAGGCGAAGAAGCTCGTGGGTGGCGGCACGATGTTCATCGTCAACCAGACGATCCCGCGTGCGCTGCGCAACCTCGGGTACTCCGACGCGCAGGTCGACGCGATCGTCGCCCACATCGACGAGCACAAGACGCTCGTCGACGCGCCCGGGTTCAACCCCGAGCACCTGCCGGTGTTCGCCTGCTCGATGGGCGACAACACGATCCACTACATGGGCCACGTCACGATGATGGGCGCGGTGCAGCCGTTTATCTCGGGCGCGATCTCGAAGACCGTGAACATGCCCGAAGACGTCACCGTCGAAGACGTCGAGCAGCTCCACATCGACGCGTGGAAGCTGGGTGTGAAGGCGATCGCGATCTACCGCGACAACTGCAAGGTCGCGCAGCCGCTCTCCACGCAGAAGAAAGCCGGTGCGGAGGAACCTGCCGCGGTGGTGGAGCGGATCGTCGAGCACGTGATCGTGCAGGAGCCGGTGCGCCAGAAGCTGCCGCGCACGCGCAACTCGAAGACGTTCTCGTTCCGGGTCGCCGACTGCCGCGGGTTCGCCACGGTGGCGCAGTACGAGGACGGGCGTCCGGGTGAGCTGTTCCTCAACGTGTCGAAGCAGGGCTCGACGCTCGCCGGGCTGATGGACTCGTTCGCGATCTCGGTGAGCCACGGCCTGCAGTACGGCGTGCCGCTGCGTGCGTTCGTGGAGACGTTCACCAACCGCAAGTTCGAGCCCGCGGGCATGACCGACGACCCCGACATCCGGATCGCGCAGAGCCTCGTCGACTACATCTTCCGCAAGCTCGCGGTGGAGTACCTCACGTACGAGGAGCGGGTGGAGATCGGCGTGCTCACCACCGGTGAGCGCATGCAGCCGACGCTGCCGGGGGTCGAAGAGGCGATGGTGATCGACGAGCCGTCGAACACCATGCTTCCGCCCGAGGACCGCGCACCGTCCGACCCGGGACCACAGGCCACGCTGCCCCTGGCCGCGCCCGCCCAGTCAGCGCCGGCCAGTTCACCTGTCGGTCCGCCCACGGTGGGGAAGCCCACGTCGGCGAAGCACGAGGTCGTGCTCTGCCACGTGTGCGGCGACATCATGCAGCGGGCCGGCAGCTGTCACGCCTGCCCCAGCTGCGGCGCCACGAGCGGCTGCTCGTAGCGAGAAGACACGAGCGACGGCCGCCCCTGACGTGGGGGCGGCCATCACGACGCGAGGTACGACTGCAGCACCGCGGCTTCGGCGCGCAGCTGATCTGCCGCCGTTGTCTGGTCGAGCGCGTCGTACTGGCGTGCGTGCTCGACGCGTTCTGCGATCCCGGTGTCGACGATGTCCACCACGTCGAGCTCGCTGAGCGCACGCCGCGAGACGTCGCCGGCGCCCAGGCCGCGCACGCTTCCCGCGATCGGATGGTCCGCGCCGGCAGGCCGCAGCGTTGCGGCGACTGCTTCGGCGTTGGCGATCGCCGCCAGCGTCGAGCGCAGCGCCTTCACCGCGGTCGGGTCCTTCGCCTTCATCGCCGCGAGCAACCCGGCCTGGAGTCGGTCGCGCATCGAGATGCTCACGGCGCGACGGTACGCGTGAGCCGGTCCACGCCCGAGGTGTTTGTGCGTCGGCGCGCGCGATGCCCGAACCGCTCGACGCTTCTCTTGATGAGGCCCCGGTCAGGAGTCTCCGTCATCGCGGGCCGTTGACATATCTCCATATCGCTATATGATGTCGACATGGCGCGAGCGGCAACCACCAGCGATGCGTTCAACGCCGTCGCCGAGGAGTGCCGGCGCGACATCCTGACCATGTTGTCGGGCGGCGAGGCGGCGGTGGGCGAGATCGTCGAGCAGCTCCGGATACCGCAGCCGCAGGTGTCGCGGCACCTCGGCGTGCTGCGGACCGTCGATCTGGTCCGGTGCCGGACGGTCGGTCGGCGCCACATCTACCGGGTCAACGCCGAAGCGCTGCGCCCGGTGCACGACTGGGTCCGCACGATCGAGGCGCAGTGGAACGAACGCCTCGATCGCCTCGACGACGTGCTCGCGGAGTTGCAGCCGTGACTGCCACGCGGCGCGGCTCGGCCCGCGTGACGCTCCCGTCGGAACGGGAGATCCTCATCACTCGTGAGTTCGCGGCGCCGGCGGCGCTCGTGTTCCGCGCGTGGACGACGCCCGACCTCGTGCGCCGGTGGTGGGGATGGGAGTCGTCGCCACTGGTCGTGTGCGAGATCGACCTCCGACCCGGCGGTGCCTGGCGGTACGTCACCCGCGATGCCGACGGCACCGAGCTCACGTGGCACGGCACGTACCTCGAGGTCGATGCACCGCGCCGGCTCGTGTCCACCGAGGTGTTCGGCGACAACGTCGACGGCGAAGCGCAGAACATCCTCACGCTCGTCGAACGCGACGGCGTCACCGAGTTGCAGGTGACCGTGGTGCACCGGAGCAAGGAGCACCGCGACGGCCACGTCGCCTCCGGCATGGAACGCGGGCTGCAGAACTCCCTGGATCGACTCGACGAACTGATTGAAGGAGACGTCCGATGAGCGAGATTGCCGAGCGGTATCGACGGGTCGCGGGTCGGTTCACCGAACGCGTGCACGAGGTGCCCGACGCAGCGTGGGACAACCCGGCGCCCTGTGAAGGCTGGGACGCGCGCGACGTGGTGCGTCACCTGGTGGAGTGGCTCCCCGCGTTCATGGACGCTGCCGGCGGACCGCCGATCGCCGTGGGGCCGTCGGTCGACGACGATCCGGCCGGCGCGTGGGACGTGTTGAACGCCAGCGTGCAGTCGTTGCTCGACGACCCGGTGGCGTCGGCCGCGGAGATCAGCCACCCGCAAGCCGGCACCCATCGCTTCGACGACGCGATCGCAACGTTCTTCCTCGGCGACGTCGTGGTGCACACGTGGGATCTCGCCCGGGCCACCGGCCTCGACGAGACGCTCGATCCGGAAGCCGCGCACGACATGCTCATCGGCATGGAGCCACTGGACGACATGCTCCGCGCCAGTGGCCAGTACGGCCCGCGGGTGGAAGTTGGCGCGGATGCCGACGAGCAGACGAGGCTGATCGCGTTCACCGGCCGTCAACCCTGAGCAGGAGTGCAGTGGCCGACCTGCAGCTGGTCGATCCGAAGACGAACGAGTACCTGACCGGTCGGTTCGCTGCGGTCCACCGCGAGATCGACACCACCAAGCTCGATGTCGTGGGCGACCTGCCACGCGACCTCGCGGGCGTCTACATCCGCAACGGGCCGAACCCGAAGTTTCCTCCACTCGGCAGCTACACGTTCCCGATGGAGGGCGACGGCATGCTGCACGCGCTCTGGCTCGAGAACGGCGAAGCCCGGTACAAGAACCGCTTCGTGCGCACGCGCGGCATGGAGGCGGAAGAGCGGGCGGGGAAGGCGATCTTCGGCGGGCTCATGACGCCGGCGTTCGTCGATCAGTCGTTGCTCGGCCCTGATCCCGACCCGGGCTGGCCGACCAAGCTCGACGCGTTCATCAACATCGTTCGCCACGACGGGCACTGGCTCGCGCTCGAGGAGGGCACGCCTGCGTACGAGGTGTCGCCGGAGCTCGAGACGATCGGACGCTTCGACTTCGACGGCGGCCTGGCGAAGGGCCTCACCGCACACCCGAAGCTCGACCCGCGCACCGGCGAGCTCGTCGTGTTCCGCTACGACGTCGAGGCGCCGTTCCTCACCTGGGCGGTCGTGGCGCCCGACGGCACCATGGCACACGTCGAGACACCGATCGACGGCGTGGACCGCAGCTACATGATCCACGACTTCGCCGTCACCGAGCGCAACATCGTGATCATGCTGGGTCCCGCGGTGTTCGACATCGACGCGATGCTCACCGGAGGCCAGGTCCTCGAGTGGATGCCCGAGCTCGGCACCCAGTTCGCGGTGATCCCGCGTGACGGCAGCGCGCCGGTCACGTGGATCCACGCCGACGCCATGTGGGTGTGGCACTTCGCGAACGCGTACGACGACGGCGACGCCGTGGTGCTCGACTTCCCCGGATGGAACGTGCCGGCGTTCCTCGCGCCCGGTGTCGACTCCGGAGGCGCGTACACGCGCGCCACGCTGCGTCCGACGGCGGGCACCGTCAGGTTCGAGGTGCTGCACCAGCGCGGCACCGAGTTCCCGCGCATCGACGACCGACTCCTCGGGACTCGACACCGGTACGTGACCGTGTCGGCGTCGTCCGGTCGTCCCGACCTCACGGGTTCCGAGCACGACGTGTTGTGCCGGGTCGACCTCGACACGGGGGAGTGGGTGGAACAGGCCTGCGATCTCTCGTTCGGCGAGGTCGCGTTCGCGCCCCGCACCGGCGGCACTGATCCGCTCGACGGCTACTACCTCGCGTTCGGGACCGGGCTCGACGACGGCCGGTCCGGTCTCGTGGTGTGGGATGCAGCCACGTTCCCCGGGCCACCGCGGGCCCGCGTGCTCACCCCCCAGCGCATCCCGAACGGTCTCCACGGCAACTGGTTCCCTGCCTAAGCGGTCGCGTCGGCGGGCCGTCACGCCTAGCGTGGGGATGCACCTCCGCCGTCGAGGAGCCCCGATGCGCCGCGCCGTCTTCCCCGTCGCCCTGCTCGTCGCTCTGAGTGCGTGCGCGCTCGCAGCCGTCGCACCCGGCGCGACCGCTCAGACCGACGCCGGTACCCTCACCCCGATCGTGGTGACCGCGCTCTCCGACGAGCCCGTCGTCGCCGCGCTCGGAACCGACAACGCGCTGCACGTGATCTACGAGTTGCAGCTCGTGAACCCGCAAGCGGTGGCCGTCCCCGTCGCGAGTGTGGAGGTGCACAGCGCGAGCCCTGACATCAAGGTCGCGACCTTCGCGGGCGACGACCTCACCGCGCGGCTCCGTCACCTCGACGGCTCCGCGGTCGCGGTCGCCGTCATCGATCCGGGCGCAACCCTGTTCCTGTTCGTCGACATCGCCCTCTCGAGCTCGGACGAGTTGCCCGACGCCCTCGAACACCACGTCACCGTCGGCGATCGCTCGTTCGTCGTCGCCCCGGTGGCCGTCGCGCCGCGCCGGCCGACGGTGCTGGCGCCACCGGTCGCGGGCACGAGCTGGGTCGTGACCGACGGATGTTGTGGACCCGATGCGTCGCATCGCAACACGATCCTGTCGACGTCCGACGGGTTCGCAGTCCCCACCCGCTTCGCCGTCGATCTCCGCCAGATGGACGAACAAGGGCGCTTCGTGGTCGACGATCCGACGCAGGCCGCCGACTACCCGGGCTACGGGACCTTGGTGTTCGCGGTGGCGCCCGGGCAGGTCGTGACCACCGTCGACCAATTCCCCGAGCAGGTCCCGGGCACCGTGCCGCCGCCGGGTACGTTCGACGCCGAGCACAACGAGGGGAACTCGGTCGTGATCCGACTGCGCAACGGCACCTATGCGTCCTACGGGCAACTCCAGGCGGGGTCGGTGATCGTGAAGCCCGGCGCGCACGTGCGGCGGGGGCAGCCGATCGCCAAGCTCGGCAACAGCGGCAATTCCTCGGCGCCGCATCTCCACTTCCAGCTCATGTCCGGCCCGTCGGTCGGCGCCGATGGTCTCCCGTTCGTGCTCGGTGCGTTCGGATACGCCGGCCAGATCGACGCCGCTCGCCTCGCCGAGCAGGGCTTGACCGGCGCGTACGCCGACAATCGAGTGCCGACGGCACAGACGCGCCAACGTCAACTTCCCCTCGACCTGGCGATCCTCGACTTCGACGCCAGCTCGGGTACCTCGGGCAGCCCGCTCGTCTGATGACGACCCTCGACGACGCGCTCGCACTCCCGGTGTCGTTCGACGCGCGCTACGGCGCCGGTCACCGGCGCGCGCTCGTGCTCGGCGGTGGGGGTGTCGTGTTCGTGGCGTGGCTCACCGCCTACCTGTCCGAGCTCGCGCGTCGAGGTGTTGCGGTGGAAGCGGCAGACCGCGTCGTGGGTACGTCGGCCGGTTCGGTGCTTGCCGCCGCCGTCGCGCACCATCGCTTGTCGCGCTTCGAGCGTTTGGTCCGCGTCCTCGAGGATCGTCCCGCACTGATTCGTCGCTTGGCGCCCGCGGGCACGCTGGCGCCCAGCCAGCAGCGCGCGTCCTTGCTCTTCGCCGGCGCACGCGACGCCGAGCCCGACACGATCCGTGCCATCGGTGCCGCAGCACTGGCGGCGATGACGCCTTCGCCCGACGTGCTGCCTGCCGCGCTCCTCCTGATGCTGCAGACCTGGCGGTGGCCGACGGGCGACCTGGTCGTGAGTGCAGCCGACACCTACAGCGGTGAGCGTCTCGCAGTCACGAAGACTGCGGGCGTGCCCCTGTTGCGCGCGGTCGCCGCGAGCTCCTCGGTGCCGGGCTTGTTCGCACCGCAGCGCCTCGGTGATCGTCGCGCCATGGACGGTGGCGTGTCGGGCAGCGGGATCCACGCGGACCTCGCCGCAGGCGCCGAGCGGGCACTCGTGTTCCCGATCGCCGACTCGCTCGCGGAGGCGATGTACACGATCCAGCCCGACGCGACCGACCAGGAGGTGCGTGCACTGCGGGCGTCGGGCACGAACGTGGAGGTGCGTTGGACGCGCCTGCCGCCCACCACCAACCTCATGGATCCGGCCGAGGTGCCCGCGGCACTCGCCCTCGGGGCCGAGCAGGGCGCCGAAGACGCCGACGGGCTGCGCGACTTCTGGATCGGGTGAGCAGCCTGTCGTCGACGTCCGGTCAGCTGCTCGTGGCCGCGCCGTCGCTCCTCGACCCCAACTTCTCGCGCACCGTCGTGTTCATGGTCGACCACACCACCGACGGCGCGCTCGGCGTGGTGCTCAACCGACCGAGTGACACCGGCGTCGACGAGCTGCTCCCCGAGTGGCGCTCCATGGTGGTGGCACCCGCGTCGGTCTTCATCGGCGGCCCCGTGCAGGTCGACGACGCGGTGATCGGTCTCGGACGCCGCCGGTCGAGCGGTGGGCTCGGCGGGCTCGACGGCTGGCAGCAGCTGCTCGGCCCGGTCGGCTCGGTCGACTTCGGCATGGATGCACTCGACGCGTCGAGTCATCTCGATGGTGTGCGCGTGTTCGCGGGCTACGCGGGTTGGGGTCCCGGTCAGCTCGAGAGCGAGCTCGCGCAGGGCGGTTGGTTGGTGCTGCACGCCGAGCCCGACGATTTGCTGTCGGAGGCGCCGGCCACGCTGTGGCGGCGCGTGCTCCGACGTCAGCGCGGGGAGATCGCGATGACCGCGAACCGGCCGCTCGATCCCACCGTGAACTGACCCACTAGCGTCGATCCGATGCAGACCGAGCCCGCGGGCCACCACGCCGCGGACCCTGATGCCGACGCACGTGATGCTGGCATCGAGCGAGTGCTCGTCGTCACTGCGCATCCCGACGATGTCGACTTCGCCGCCGCGGGAACTGTGGCGCGCTGGACCGACGCCGGGATCGAGGTCGTGTACTGCCTCGTGACGAGTGGCGAAGCCGGAGGGTCCGACCGTTCGGTGTCGCGTGCCGACATGGCCGAGCTCCGACGCCGCGAGCAGACGGCGGCGGCGAAGTGCGTCGGCGTGCACGAGCTGGTGTTCCTCGACCACCGCGACGGACGGGTCGAGCCGTCGCTGGCGTTGCGACGCGACCTCACTCGGGTGATCCGGCAGTTCCGGCCGAACCGCGTGCTGTGTCAACCGCCGGAGCGCGATCTCACGCGCATGTACGCGAGTCACCCCGACCATCTCGCCAGCGGCGCGGCCACCCTCGACGCGGTGTATCCCGATGCACGCAATCCGTTCGCGCACATGGAGCTGCTCGACGAGGGCCTCGAGCCGTGGACCGTGTCCGAGGTGTATCTCATGACCCTCACCGCCGGCGACCTCGTGGTCGACATCACCGACTCCATCGACCGCAAGATCGAAGCGCTCCTCAGTCACGAGAGCCAGATCGAAGATCCCGCGCAACGGAGCGACCTGCTCCGCCAGTGGGCCGCATCGGTCGCCCGCGGTGCGGGGCTGGGTGACGGGCGCTTCGCCGAGCCGTTCCGGCGCGTCGACACCGCATGACCGGCACGCACCTCCTGCTCGTGCGCCACGGCCAGTCGACCTGGAACGCCGACGGTCGCTGGCAGGGCCAGGCCGATCCACCGTTGAGCGACCTCGGGGAACGCCAGGCCGCGGAGGCGGCGGCCCGGATCGGCGGCATCGACTCGGTGTGGGCCTCCGACCTCGAGCGGGCCCGGCGCACCGCCGAGATCGTCGCCGAGTTCCTCGGGACGAGCGTGCACGTCGACGACCGGCTTCGCGAGCGCCACGCCGGACCTTGGCAGGGCCTCACCCGCGACCAGATCAACGCCCAGTGGCCGGGCTATCTCACCGAGGGCCGGCGGCCCGACGGCTACGAGCCCGACGACTCCGTCCTGGTTCGCGCCCTCACCGTGCTGGACGATCTCGCTCGCGCGCATCCCGACGACCACGTACTCGTCGTCACCCATGGCGGGATCGTGCGCGTCCTCGAGCGTCACCTCGGCGACGACGACGGCGAGCTGCTGCCCAACCTGTCGGGGCGGCGGATCCATGCCGACGGCGACGGCCGTTGGGTGCTGGGCGACCGCGTGCTGTTGCTCGACGAGGGCTCGGTGACGGTCCCTGGGCAGTTGTAGACTGACCAGTTCCCCGAACCCGGAGCGCGCCCCTTTGCCGGACCGTGAGTCGCCCGCCCGTGAGACGTCGCCACCGGACGCGATCCCGGAGGCCTCGTCGGAGCTCGCTGCCGAGCAGCGTCACCTCGATGTCGCCTACGCCCGGCTCGACGCCATGCGCCGATCGGCCGAGCGCGTGGCCGAGGGCTACACCGACGTGCAACGGGGCGGCACGTTCCAAGCCCGCTTGGAGCGCGACGCGGCGCAGGCCTACACCCGTCGCCGGCTCGCCAGCCTCGAGATCGGTGACACGCCGCTCTGCTTCGGCCGGCTCGACCTCGCCACTCCCGAAGGTGCCGGCCCCGACGAAGCTCGGCGTGCAGCACCCGACGGCCCGTTCTACGTGGGCCGGATCTCGGTCACCGACGAGGACCTCACGCCGCTGGTGATCGACTGGCGCGCACCGGTGGCCGAGCCCTTCTACCGGGCCACCGCGATCGAGCCGATGGGCGTGGCCCGCCGCCGTCACTTCCAGACGAGTGGCCGCCGCATCGTCGGTCTCGACGACGAGGTCTTCGACGACAGCAGCACCGCGGCCGAGGGGCTCACTGTCGTGGGGGAGGGCGCACTGCTCGCCGCGCTCTCGCGGGAGCGCACCGGGCGCATGCACGACATCGTGGCCACGATCCAGGCCGAGCAGGACGAGGCGATCCGCGCGCCGCTGCCGGGTGCCTTGATCGTGTCGGGCGGACCAGGCACCGGCAAGACCGCAGTCGCGCTGCACCGTGCCGCGTACCTCCTCTACACCTACCGCAAGCGCCTCGCGTCCCAAGGTGTCCTGCTCGTCGGACCGAGCCCCATCTTCTTGCGCTACATCGACGAGGTGCTTCCCGCGCTGGGCGAGGACGAGGTCATGCTCGCGGTCCCGGCCTCGCTCAAGCCCCGTCTCACCGTGCGGGGCACCGAGTCGCGCGCGGCGGCCACGGTCAAGGGCGACCCGCGGATGGCGCGTGTCATCGCCAACGCGCTCGCGGATCGTGAGCGCCCGATGCCGCGCGACGTGGTGACGATGCTCGACGGTCATCGCCTGGTGTTGCGTCGTCGCGACTCGGCGCGCATCGTCGAACGGACCCGGGCGCGGCGGGGCACGCACAACGAGCGCCGCCCCTACATCCTCACGCTCGTGCTCGAGCACTTCCGTCGCGAGTACCAGCGCGCCCTCGTCGCCGAGTACCGACGGGCGCGCGCCCGTCTCGACAGCGACGTCGCGCGTCTGCCGCTGCGTGAGATCCAGGACGGCGAAGACGTCGCGGTGGCGGCGCTCCTTGCCCGCGGGGAGCGCCCGCCGCCGGAGTGGGACGAGGAGCTCACCGCACGCGTGCGGCAGCTTCCCGATGTGCGCGCCGTGCTCGAGCGCATGTGGCCGGTGCTGAGCGGCGCCGAGCTCGTGAACGAGCTCTTCGGCTTCGAGGCGCTGATCCGGTCGGCTGCGCGCGACATCCTCAGTCCGGCCGAGCAACAGCTGCTGTTCCGGACGCGCAGCGCCGACGCCGAGCACGCACCGTGGACCGACGCCGACCTCGCGCTCATCGACGAGGCCGACGGCCTGCTCGGCCCGCCGGCGTCCGCCCGTCCGCGATCACGCCGGCGCAGCCGGCGCGATCACGCGATGGACCAGGCCCGGCGCACGATCGACGAGTTGGGCGTCGGCGCGTCGGTGAGTGCGGCGCAGGTCGTCGAGCGCTACGGCAGCGACACGGGGAGCTCGACGTCCGACGACGACGAGCCCCGCACCTTCGGTCACGTCATCGTCGACGAGGCGCAGGACCTCACCGCGATGCAGTGGCGGATGCTGGCGCGCCGCTGCCCATCGGGTTCGATGACGCTCGTCGGCGACTTCGGCCAGGCGAGCCGCCCGGGCGCGCTCGGTCGTTGGGACGACGTCCTCGCCGAGCTGCCCAATCGCACGCCACCGCAGATGGTGAGCCTCTCGGTGAACTACCGCACCCCGGCCGAGATCATGGAGTTCGCCAACCGCCTGCTCCCGGCCGCCGCGCCGGGGGTGGAGGCAGCGCAGCCGGTGCGGAGCACGGGCGCGCACCCCGTCGTCACCGCGGTCGATCACCACGAGCTCACCACGGCAGCGGCCGCGGCCGCCGCACACGCCGCCGCCGAGGGGGGCACCGTGGCGGTCATCGCACCCCCCGAGCTCCACGACGAGCTCACCCGCCTCCTGGCGGATCTCGGCGCGGTGTCCGACGCCCTCGAAGCGATCGACGCCGACGTGGCGGTGCTCGCGCCGCTCGACACGAAGGGTCTCGAGTTCGACCACGTGGTGGTGGTCGAGCCGTCGCGCCTGGTCGACGCCGATCAGGCCGGGCTCCGGTTGCTCTACGTCGTGCTCACGCGTGCCACCCGTAGCCTCGCACTCGTGCACGCCGATCCGCTCCCGGAGGCGCTCGTGGTCACGGTCGATCAGCACGAAGCCCGCCCAGAAGCCCATCGACAACAAGCCTCCCAACGAGAAGCAGGTGCGTTCTCATGACCATCACCGATGCCGACCGCACGGCCGCCGACGTCGCCTGGGACCTCGAACCCCTCGTCGACGGCAATGGCGCCGACGGGGTCGACGCGCTCCTCGACACGGCCGAGGCTCGTACGAGCGATCTGGCGAAGTACCGCGGCCGGCTGGCCGAGCTCGACGCTGGTGAGCTGGCCGCGCTCATGCACGAGGTGGCGGAGATCAGCGAGCTCATGGGCCGCGCTGGTTCGTACGCGGGGTTGCGGTTCGCGGTCGACACGCAGGACCCCGCCGTCGGCGCGCTCATGGCTCGTACCGACGAGCGCTCCACCGCGATCGCGAACGAGATGATCTTCGTCGAGCTCGAGTGGGCCGAGCTCGACGACGCAAAGGCCGAGGCGTTGCTCGCCGACGAGCGGCTCGGGTTCTGCCGCCACTACCTCGCGTCGGCGCGTCGGTACACGCCGCACCTGCTGAGCGAGCCCGAGGAGCGCATCCTGTCCGACAAGTCGCTCACATCGAGCGGTGCGTGGGTGCGCCTGTTCTCGGAGCTCACCTCCGCCATCGAGGTCGAAGTCGACGGCGCGTCCGTGAGCCTCGAGCAGGGTTTGTCGCAACTGCAGTCGCCCGACCGCGAGACACGCCGCGCCGCGGCGGCCGCGGTCACCACCGCCCTCGAGCCCGGGCTGCGCACGCGCGCCTTCGTGTTCAACACCCTGCTGGTCGACAAAGCCATCGAAGACCGGATGCGCAGCTACGACAGCTGGATCGCGAGTCGCAACCTCAGCAACGAGGCGAGCGACGAGTCGGTCGCGGCGCTCGTCACGGCCGTGCAGGCCCGCTACGACATCCCGCAGCGCTGGTACGCGCTCAAGGCCCAGCTGCTCGGAGTCGAGCGCATCGCCGACTACGACCGCATGGCGTCGGTCGCGTCGGCCGACCAGGAGTTCGGCTGGAGCGAGGCACGCGAGCTGGTGCTCGACGCGTACGCGTCGTTCTCGCCCGAGCTGGCGACCGCCGCCAACCGCTTCTTCGACGAGGGCTGGATCGACGCGCCGATCCGCCCCGGGAAGCGGCCCGGTGCGTTCTGCGCGTACACGGTGCCGAGCCAGCACCCGTACCTGCTCCTCAACTGGACGTCACGGCGTCGCGACGTGCTCACCCTCGCGCACGAGATGGGCCACGGCCTCCACGCCTATCTCGCGCGCGATCAGGGTGTCTTCCACCAGACCACGCCGCTCACGCTCGCGGAGACGGCGTCGGTGTTCAGCGAGACGGTCACCTTCGGCCGTCTGCTCGACGCGACCGAGGACCCGGCCCAGCGCTTCGCGCTGCTCGCCGAGTCGCTCGAGGGTCAGATCGCCACGGTGTTCCGGCAGGTCGCGATGAACCGTTTCGAGGATCGCGTGCACACGCTGCGACGCGACGAGGGTGAGCTCTCGGTCGAGCAGTTCAACACCGAGTGGGAGACCACCCAGGCTGCGATGCTGGGTGACGCAGTGGAGATCACCGAGGGGTACCGCACGTGGTGGTCGTACATCCCGCACTTCATGGGCACGCCCGGCTACGTGTACGCCTACGCGTACGGCCAGCTGCTCGCGCTCTCGGTGTACCGCGCCTACGAGCAGCAGGGTGTCGAGTTCGTGCCGCGGTACCTCGAGCTCCTCGCCAGCGGTGGCTCGAAGTCACCGGAGGAGCTCGGCGCCATGGTCGGGCTCGACCTCGCCGACCCGGCGTTCTGGGACGGCGGTCTGGCGATCGTCGGCGAGCAGCTCGACGCGGCCGAGGTCGCGGCGCGCGACGCGGGGCGCATCTGATGCACACGGAGACACGCGCCGACTCGTAGAGTGCCCCGATGCCGGAGCACGTCAACGTCCATCTCCCCCACGAGCTCGAGGAGAGCCACAACGGAGGACACGCGGGGGTGTCCCGGCGCGAGCGCAACCTCGAGATCGTCGCCGCGCTCCTGCTGGCGATCACCACCCTGTGCGTCGCGTGGAGCGGGTATCAAGCCGCGAAATGGGGTGGCCTCCAGGCGAGGCGCTACACGCAGGCGAGCACGGCGCGCGCATTCGCAAACCGCGCGCAGACCCAGGCGTCACAAGCGCGATTGCAGGACCTCCTCAACTTCAATCGGTGGCTGGAGGCGGAGGTCGACGGGGACACCTCCCTGACCAACCTCTACGAGCGGCGGTTCCGCGACGAGTTTCGACCTGCGTTCGATGCGTGGCGCGCACAAGGCGGCGCTCTCGATCCGAACATCGAGATCCCGACCCCGTTGCGGATGCCGCAGTACGTGCTCGCCGGCGAGGTGAAGGCGGAGAAGCTCGAAGCGCTCGGCGATCGGCGCTTCGAGGAAGGCAAGAACGCGACGGAGAGCGCGGACGAGTACGTGTTCGCAACCGTCTTCTTCGCGATCGTGTTGTTCTTCTCGGGAGTGTCGCTTCGCTTCGAGTGGTGGAAGCTCCGCCTGTTCATGGTTGCTGCGGCGTCTGCGTTCCTCCTGTGGGGAATCGTGCAGCTGCTCAGCCTGCCCGTCCACTGAGGCGGGCGCCTACACGGTGCCCTTGTTGCGCAGGATGTGCAGGGTGATGAACCCGAACACCGGGGGCAGCGCGAAGGTGATGCCGCGGAACACGAGCACCGTGGCGAGCGCGGTGTTGGTGTCGATCCCGAAGCTCGTGAGCCCCGCGGTGAGGGCGGCCTCCTGCACGCCGATCCCGCCCGGGACCGGCGCCAGGTTGCCGAGCATCCCGGCGCCGATCTGGACGACCATGAGTTCCGCGAAGCCGAGCGAGCTGTGGAACGCGAGCAGACACAACCCGAGCAGAAAGGGATAGACCAGGTTCCCGGCGAGGTCGCCGCCGAAGAGCTGGAGCGCCTTCCTCGGGTTGCGCAGCACGGCCCAGATGTCTTTCGCCGCCCGGGTCACCGCCGGGACGACCTTGCCCCGGAGCTTCGGCACGAGGAGCACGATGCCGATCAGTGCGGCGACGATCGCGATCGCCCAGAGCGACGCGCTGCCGCCTCCGCCCAGGTCATAGGCGGAGCTGCTCGTGGCGGTGAACGTGAGGGCGCCGAGGAACAGCACCATCTGGATCGCCCCACCGACCCCAGTGCTGAGCACCATGGCGCTGGCACCCGATGCGATCGGCACGCCCTGCTTGCTGAGGTAGTCGAGCTGGAGCGCGGTGCCACCGATGCCGTTGGGCGTGATGAGGTTCAAGAAGCTGCACGCGAGCTGCACGAGCACCGTCGGCACGAAGGCGAGTGCCTGGTTCACACAACCCATCAGGGCGGTGGCCCACGACATCGGGACCAACGGATAGAGCAGGAGCGCGAGGAGCGCCCATCCCCACGTCGCGTTCTCGAATTCGCTCTGGACCGAGCTCCAGTCGATGCCCTCCAAGCTCGGGATCGCGATCGCGAGCGCGAACAGGACACCGGCGAGGATGCCGATGTTCGCCCAGCTCAGGCGCTTGACCTTCAGAGGCGGCGTGTCCTCGGCGCCGGTCGCGGTCGCAACATCGGCCCGTAGGGCCTTCAGCGTCTTGCCGAGGTGCTTGTCGGTGCTGATGTCGCCAGGAAGCGCGGCCGGCTGCAGCAACGGGATCAACGCGCCGATCCGCTCGGTGTTCCGTGCCGCGATCGCGGCGGCGATGGCTCGGTCGTTGCCCACGAGTTGCGACGTCAACGCGAGCAATGAGGCGTCGTCGCGGTTGCGCCAGTATTCGTCGCCGCCGACCGCGGCGGCGCTGAACTCGTCGAGGGCGACCGTGCCCTCGTCGGTGAGCAGCACGCGTCCGAGGTCGAGGTTGCCGTGGCTGATCTTGGCCTCGTGAAGTTGCCCGACCTCCTCCCACAGCGCGCCCAGGGTCGCGTCGTCGAGGCGTGAAGCGTCGATCGTCGCAATCGGCGTGCCGGTGGGTGGCGTCGCCACGAGCAGTGCAGCGTCCGCGCCGCCGACGCCGGAGGTGACGACGCGTGGTCCGTTGATGCCGACTCGTTCGGCGAGCATCAATGCGTACGCCACGTGCTCCACCTGCTGCAGCCGGGTACCGAACACGGTCAAGCCCGGCTCTCGGTACGCGGCGCGGTGCCACACGCGGGCGAAGATCTCGGAGTCGCGTTGATCGCGGCCGTAGGCATCGACGCGCACGGTCGTGCCGTCGTCGAGCGCGGCGGTCATCGCCGAGGCGCGTGGGACCACCAGCGGCGCGAGCTCGACGGTGGTGGCGGTCAGGCCGAGGTCGGCGAGTGCCGCCTGGGTCTCGTGGATCGACAGCCGCCCAGGTGGTGCGCCGACGAGTGAGGTGACGAGCGCCGCGATGCCGATGCCGAGGAAGACGCCGCCCAGCATGTCGGATGGGAACGCGGTGCCCAGGTACATGGCGGCGAACGCCACCATCACGATCACGAGTGCGAGGACACGCCGCAGCGGACGCACGACGTATGGGGAGAGGACCGCGGCGAGCGCGACGGCGATGGCGACGTTCGCGGCGGGGAACGCGGGACCGTCCCCGATGCGTACCTGCACGCCCGAGCCCTGGAGCGAGTGTGGCCCCAGGATCTCGTTGAGCAGCTCGGCGATGCCCCAGGCTGCGACGCCCGCGAGCGCGACCCGCCACGCGGCGGCGAGCTGACGGAACGCCAGCAACAGGACGGCGACCACGAGCACGGCCCAGATCGAGCCGAGCGCGTACAGCACCTTGGCGACGCCTTCGAGGTCGTCGGTGAGGCCGTTGACCACGTGGAACAGGTTGAGGTTGATGCTCGACTGGGTCTGCGCCCACATGCCGGTGACCACGACGCCGATCCCGCACGCAACGAGCCGCACGATGTCGGTGCCGCGACGCTCGACGGGCTCGCCCGTGTCGCGGATCCAGGTCACGTCGAGGGCTCCGCGGCGTACGCGGCCTCATCCTCACGGGCATACTGCGCCGACAGCGCCTCTTCCTTGTCGCGTTTGGGGAAGAGGAAGAACACGAGCGCCGCGCCCAGCACGATCGCGATGATGCCGGCCAGGTAGGCCCAGTCCTGGCCGTCGACGAACGACTGCTTCGCCGCCTGCGTGATCTGCTTCGCGTACTGCGGGTACTGCTCGGCGGTGTTCGCCGCGCTCGAGAACGACTTCGTGAGCTCAGCCTGCACGTCGTCGCTCACCTGTGCGCCGTTCGGTGCACTCGCGATGGTCGCTGCGAACGCAGCCGCGTACCCGGCGGTCAACAGCGCGCCGAGGATCGACTGCATGATCGCACCGCCGAGATCACGTTGGAGATCCGCGGTGCCCGACGCCATGCCGGCGCGCTGCACGGGAACCGACCCGGTGAGGGAGTGCGACGCGGGGGTGCCGGCGAAGCCGACGCCGGTGCCGATCAGCGCGTAGCCGAGCCCGATCTCCCAGTAGCTCGCTCCCTCCTTCCACAACGCAAGCATCACGAGGAACCCGAGGAGGCAGAACACGTAGCCGACGAGCAGCGTGAAGCGCGCGCCGCGCGCACCGACGAGCTTCGCGGAGCGGGGCGCGATGATCACCATCATGATCGCGGCAGGCAGGATCGCCGCGCCCGCTTCGAGGGTGTCGTACGCAAGCACGTTCTGCAGGAACTGCTGGCCGATGAACATGGCACCCATCAGCGAGCCGAACACGATGATGCCCGCGACCGCGGCGACCCAGAAGATGCGCCGGGCCGCGACGTGGAGGTCGTACAGCGGGTTCTTCGCCCGCTTCTGGCGGATGATGAACGCGACGCCGGCGGCGAACGCGATTGCGGCGAGCCCGAGCACGAGCGTGCCCTCGTTCGGCACGGCGGCGAAGTTGATCGCGAGGATCAGGCCGGCCACGAGCAGGGCGGAGAGGATCCCGCCCAGGTTGTCGACCGGATCGGACGTCTCGTTGACATGGGCCGGAACGAAGCGAAGAGCCAACACGAGCGCGACGAACGCGAGCGGGAGCGTCACGAGGAACACCGAACCCCACCAGTACTGCTGCAGCAGCGCACCGGCGACGAGCGGGCCGAGCGACGAGATCGCACCGCCGAGCGCCGACCAGAGGGCGATCGCGCGTGTGCGCGGCTGCCCGGCCCAGAGTGCGGTGATCAACGCAAGGGTGGTGGGATACGCCATGCCGGCGGAGAGTCCGCCGAGGAGGCGAGCGGCGAACAACACGACGTCGCTGGGGGCCCACGCAGCGAGCAGACACGCGGGGATCGACAGCGTGGTGCCGATCACGAGCATCATCTTGCGCCCGTACCGGTCGCCCAGCGCACCGAGCCACAACACCGAGGCCGCGAGGCCGAGCGAGTATCCGACTGCGATGAGGTCGAGGGTCGTCTGTGACGAGTCGAACGCCTTGCCGATGTCGGGGAGCGCGACGTTGGCGACGGCGAGGTTCAGGTTCGCGACCGCGGCGACCAGGATCAGTGAGATCAACACGACCGGCGCGCGGTCGGGCTGCTGCCCCTCTCCTGCTCCTCCCACGTCGCCCGCCCCTGCTCCCGCTTGCCCCGCCTCGGCTGTGCTCACGGTTCGTGAAACTACGCCTTCGCGCCAAGTCGTGTCGCCATCCCATTCGGGTGATCCACGCGCAAACGGCGACGAGGCTCGTAGGCTCCGCACGTGAGCTGGGTCCTCGCCATCGATCCCGTGCCGTGGGCGCGCTCGCAGATGGCGTTCACCCTTGCGACGCACATCATCCTGGTGCCGCTCGGCGTGTCGTGGGCGTGCATGGCGCTGATCGCGAACTACCGGGCCATCAAGAAGCACGACGCCGACGCCCTCCTGCTCGCGCAGCGCTGGTCGAAGTACATGGCCGTCACCTTCGCCGTCGGCGCCGTGACCGGCACCGTGCTCACCTTCGAATTCGGGCTGCTGTGGCCGCACTTCATGGGCAAGTTCGGCGACGCGTTCGGCATCCCGTTCACGATCGAAGGCCTGTTCTTCTTCCTCGAGGCGATCTTCATCGCGATCTACATCTACGGGTGGAAGCGGCTGAAGCCATGGCCCCACTTCTGGACCGGCGTGCCGATCGTGCTCGCGGGGATCGGCGGCACGGTGTCGGTCGTCGCGGCGAACGCGTGGATGAACGAGCCCGGTGGCTTCACGCTCGATTCGGCGGGCAACGTCGACAGCGTCGACCCACTCAGCGTGATCTTCAACGACGCCATGCCCTACGAGGCAGCCCACATGCTCGTGGCGGCCTACCTGGTCGGCGGGTTCCTCATCGCGTCGGTCTACGCAGTCGGGATGCTGAAGGGCCGTCGCGACCGCTATCACCGCCTCGGCTTCCTCAT
>JBEVIU010000020.1:0-18791 GCA_040510575.1 Acidimicrobiia bacterium
CATCCGCGCCACCGTCGCCGCGGCCCTCGAGGACGCCGGAAGCCAGTAGCCGCGCCGGTAGAATGCGCCGAATGGCCGGTGTGCGACAGGCGAAGGCCGAGGAGACCCGGGCGCGCGTCGTCGCGACCGCGCGAAAGCTCTTCGCCGAGCACGGCTACTTCTCCACCGGCACCACACAGATCGTGGAAGCCGCCGGCGTCGGCACGCGCGGCGCGCTGTACCACCACTTCGAAAGCAAGGACGCGCTCTTCCTCGCGGTGTTCGAGGAGATCGAGATCGACCTCGGCGCCAAGGTCGGCGTCACGATCACCGGTGACACCTGGCTCGAACGCCTCGATCAAGCGACGTCCGGGTTCCTCGACGCATCGCTGGAGCCCGAAGTCCGACGGGTGCTCCTGATCGACGGCCCAGCCGTCCTCGGGTGGGACACGTGGCGCGAGATCGAGGCCCGCCATGGTTTGGGTGCGTTCCGTTACATGCTGGACGAGGGCATGAAGGAGGGCAGCATCCGCGCGGTGGACGCCGACACGATGGCGCACCTCTTGCTGTCGGTGGTCGACGAAGCCGCGTTGTTCATCGCGCACGCCGAGGATCCGGCGGAGGCGCGCGTGACGGCGGGCGCCTCGGTGGCGACCCTCGTGGCCGGCCTCACCGCGCTCTGAACGCACGCGGCGGCTCAGATGCACCCTGCAGGTGAGTGGGCTATTGTCACGCGGACACCCGCCGCACGCAGGAGGAACGCATGGAAGCGAAGCAGGTCGTCCAGGAGTTCTGTGACTCGATGGTGAAGCGCGACGCGGAGGCACTGCGCCCGTACCTCGCCGACGACGCCGTGTACCAGAACACCGGCATGCCCGCCTCGGTCGGGATCGAGGACGTCATCGCGAACCTGGCCGGCCAGTTCGCGATGTTCGCCGACTCGTACGAGTACAAGACGCACAACGCGGTCGCCGAGGGCAACGTCGTGATGAACGAGCGCACCGATCACGTGCGCGGCCCCGACGGCACGGTGCACGCGCTGCCGGTGATGGGCACGTTCATCGTGCGTGACGGCAAGATCTCCCGCTGGACCGACTACTGGGACACTGGGCTCATGGGCAAGATGATGGGCGGCGAAGACACGTCCGCGCTCGTTCCCACCTACTGATCGTCGTTTCGTCACGGTGAGCGACACGCAACGCAGCGATGGTGATGTCGTCGTCGACGGCATCACCATCCGCTATCACGTCATCGGCGACGGCCGGCCGGTGGTGTTCGTGCACGGCGTCTACGTCGGCGGCTCCCTCTGGGACGATGTGGCCGCGCGGCTCGACGGGATGCGTTGCATCGTGCCGACGTGGCCGTTGGGCGCGCACCGGGATCCTGCGCCCGACGCCGACGTGTCGGCGCGGGCCGCGGCGCGCCGTATCCCTGGGTTCCTCCAAGCGCTCGAACTCGACGACGTGACCCTGGTCGGCAACGACACCGGTGGGGGACTGTGCCTCGCCGCGCTCGGCAGCGACCACCCCGGTGTCGCGCGCATCGGTCGCCTCGTGCTCACCAACTGCGACAGCTACGAGCACTTCCCACCCAAGGGCTTCGACCGCATCGCCGCGATGTCGCGCCGGGTGCCACCGATGGGTGCGGCACTGCTGCGGATGTTCGCGAGCAAACCCGGCCAGCGCATGTTCCTGAAGTCGGTGTGCAAGCACCCACCGACGGGAGAGGCCGCGCGGCGTGTGTTCGAGGCCTTCCCCGACAGCAAGGGCGCCCGACGCGATGCGTTGCGGCTCACGCAGTCGCTCGAGCCGTCGGTCACCCTCGATGCGGTCGGAGCGCTCCGGGCATTCACCAAGCCCGTGCTGCTCGCGTGGGGCGACCAGGACAAGCTCTTCCCGCTCGAACATGCGCGCCGGCTCGAAGGCGACTTCCCCGATGCCCGGCTGCAGGTGATCGAGGGAGCCAGCACGTACGTGATGCTCGACTGCCCAGATGAGCTCGCGGCGGCGATGCGCAGCTTCCTCGCGATCTGACGCGCTCGCAGCGCTCCCCCGGGAGTGTGTCGACGACCTGACCCTCCGACTGGGCAGAGTTCCGCTCCCCCCAGGCCAGTTCAGATACAGTCTGCCAGTTTCAGATTCAGCCTGTAGGTGAACGGCCACACAACGGAGGGGACCACCTTGCGCTGCTCTCGATCGCTCGCCACCACGCGGAACCGCTTGCTCACGGCACTCGCGACCGGGGCGCTCGTGCTGTCCGTCGCAGCGGCCGCACCAGCCACCGCGGCAGACTCGTCGGCGACCAAGTGTGCGGATCCTTCGGGCACGGTCAAGATCGGCGCCTCCTACTTCGGCGGTGTCGGCAAGGCCTACGCCGACATCGGCGGCGACGATTCGCTCACGCCGGCCGACCAGGCTGTCATCGACAACTACAAGGCCGGCGTCGACGCGTTGAACGCGAGCGGTGGGCTCGCCGGCTGCGAGGTGGAGTTGGTCACGTTCAACTTCCGCGCCACGTCACCGGACTACCACCAGGAGTCCCAGAAAGAGTGCGCCGCCTTCACGCAAGACGAGAAGGTGGTGGCAGTCTTCGGTGCTGCGTACGAGACGCAGGCCGGCTTCGACTGCTACGCCAAGGCGAAGACACCGTTCTTCACGACCGGCGGCAAGTACGCACCCACCTGCGCGGATCTCAAGAAGTACGCCGGCTACATCTATCTGGCGTCGAGCGTGGCGTCGTGCCGCTTCAGCTCGTTCGTCGGGATGTGGGACAAGGCCGGACTCTTCCCGAAGGATGCGAAGGTAGGGATCCTCGCGATCGAAGACGGCTCCGGCCAGGGAACGTACGTCGCGGAGAAGGTGTACGGGCCTGCACTGAAGAAGCTCGGTATCCCGTTCCAGACCTTCTCGTATCCCGCGCCGATCAACACGCCCGACTTCGCGAACACGAACGCGGCCATGGGGCCCGCGATCCTGAAATTCAAGAACGAGGGCGTGAACGTCGTGCTGTTCACGCCGGCCGGTCCCACCGGGCCTGCCGCGTTCATGCCTCAGGCCGCGAACCAGAGCTTCTTCCCCGCGTACGGGCTCGACACCGCCGACGGTCTCGCGATCTCCGCCGCCCTGGGCGCGAACGCAGTGAAGCAAGGAGTCGGCATCTCGTGGGCGATCGCCGACCTGCCGCTGGCCGCGCAGCAGACGCTGCCCGCGAACCCGGCGATCACGGGCTGCGCAGCATGGTCGGCACCCAGCCAGGCGACGCTCACGGGATCGTCGCCGTACTGTGACTATCTGAACCTCTTGAAATCGGGCTTCGCGAACGCCTCGAAGGCCGACGCCGCGTCGCTCAAGAAGGGCATCGACGCCTTGGGGACCTCGTTCGACTCGTCGATCACCTACGGCGGCGCGACGAAGTTCGGCAAGAACGTGTTCGGAGGCGCGTCGATGGCGCAGATGCTCGAGTTCGATCCGACGACGAAGGCCTGGAAACTCGCGTCTGCGAAACAGGCCGCCGTCACGATTCCGTAGCGCTCGTACGAGACGGAGAAGCAGAAGTGGACGTCACAGCGACACTTGATCCGGAGATCGCGGCACTGCTCGCCGCGTCGCCCCTGGGGGCACTCGACCTCGGCTCGTTGACGCCCGAGATGCTGACAACGATGCAGGACGCGACGAGGAACATGGAGCCGCCGCAGCTCCCACCGACCACGACGACATCACGCACGGTCGTGGTGGGAGAATCGGATGGCGCATTCGATCTGTCGGCGCGGGTCTACTCGCCACCCACGGTGCGTACCGACCGCGGATGCTTGTACTGGATACACGGTGGCGGATTCATCATGGGATCCGGGCTCACGCAGGACCCGCGTCTCGACCGATGGGTCGAAGAGCTCGACTGCGTGGCGGTCTCGATCGACTATCGCCTCGCGCCGGGTCATCCGTATCCGAAGCCGCTCGACGACTGCCACCTCGGGCTGCAATGGACCGTCTCGCACGCGGATGAGCTCGGCATCGATCCGACCCGCATCGTGCTCGCGGGCGCCAGCGCCGGCGCGGGATTGGCCGCCGCGCTGGCGTTGCTGGCCCGTGACCGAGGTGAGATCGCGGTGGCTCACCAGCTCCTCGTGTACCCGATGCTGGACGACCGCATGATCACTCCGTCGAGCCAGATCGAGGGCGCGCCGATCTGGAGCCGCGAGGCAAACGTGCTCGGCTGGCGTTCCTACCTCGGCCATGAGCCTGGAGTGAACGGCGTCGATGCGTACGCGGCACCGGCCCGTGCGACGGATCTCGCGAACCTGCCGCCGACCTGGATCGGCGTCGGGACGCTCGACATCTTCCGCGACGAAGACATCGACTACGCGTCGCGCCTTCTCGCGTCGGGAGTGCCCACGGAGTTGCACGTCTATGCCGGCGCACCACACGGCTTCGAGATGCTGGCCGCGTCGTCCGGCGTCGCTCGGCGCTTCCAGCTCGACATGGATGACGCGCTCCGTCGCGCCTTCGGATGACCAGCCCAAGACGCGCTGCGATCTTCACTGCGATCGACCAACCGGCATCGATCGAAGATGTCACCCCACTCGATCCTGGGCCCGGTGACGTGAGTGGGGTCGATGGCTCCACGACCGCCGCGAAGAGACCGGACGATGACAGCACCGTCGGGTCCGTCTGGACCATGGCGTCGGCTCCGTCGAGGATGCGTCGTCGAGCGGGCACGCTCGATGCGGAGTCCTACGTCTAGTCGGATACAGCTTGCATGTCAACGCTGGCGGGCACGCGCGCCACGCATCGACAGGCGATCGTCTCCGCGGTCCGTGAACTCCACCTCGAGGACCGAGCCCTCCGACGGCACGAACAGCTCGATCTCGACGCCGTCCGGATCGTGCAGCGTGATCGATGCCCCGATGGAAGGCTGGTGCTCGATCTGGGTGTCGATCCCTCTCGACGCGAGCGTCCGCTGCCACTCTTCGAGCGCGGCGACCGATGGCACGAGCATCGCGATGTGATCGAGTCGTTGGCGCGGCGACGACGACGGTTCGGTCGCCTGCTCGCACGGACGAAACAGGAGTGCGAACCCGGACGACGGATGCACGAAGCAGCTGAAGCCGTCGCCGGCGCGCCGCTCGAAGCCGAGGACGTCCTGGTACCAGCGGGCCGCACGCTTCCAGTCCTCGACGCGCAGCACCATGTGGGCAATGCCTGTGATCTCCGCCACGATCACGAGGCTACGTCGCTCCCGAGCCGGATGCCGCGGCGAACGAGGCCGGCGAACGCATCCGGGTGGTTGCGGTGCGCGTTGTGGTCGGCGCCCGGGACGACGACGATCTCGGCGCCGGGGAGGACGCTTCGGAGGTAGTCGGGCACGGCGGGGAAGGGGTATCGGTCGCCGCAGCCGTACACGAGAGGAACGCGCAGTCTCGCGACGTCGAACGGTGGCTCGCCGCGGCGCACCGATCGCTCTTCGGCCACGAACGCCCGGGCCTGCCGTTCGAGCGCGAAGCGCTCGTCGTTGCTCATGCGCTCGTAGCGCTCGCCGTACATGAGGCGCGCACCTTCACGTGCGGGATCCTCGCCCCACAGCAGCTCCCGGAGGAACCGGTCGTCCCACGTCGGCAACCACGCCATTCCTGTCTCGTACAGCACGAGCGCGTCGACCAGATCTGGCGCCCGCAGTGCTGCGCCGAGCGCGGTGACGCCACCGAAGGAGTGACCGACCACGATCGCGCGACGGCCGTCGAGCACCGCGAGGAGATCGTCGGCGTGCTCGGCGACGCCGGCCGGGGTGCCGCGGGCATCCACGGCCGCGCCGTATCCCCGACGGTCGTACCAGACGGCGCGGCATTCGCCGTCGAGCGCGCGCGCGACGCGGCGGAACGACCGGCCCCGGTCGAGCACGCCGTGCACGAAGACGACGAGTGGGTCGCCCTCACCCTGTTCGACCACTGCGAGTTCGGTCCGCACGCTCATCGCGAAGCAGTCTCGCGCCGGCTCAGAAGGTCGGGGGTCTCGTCGTTGATCGACTCGTCCAGGCGCTCGTGCACGCCGATGGCGCGGTCGCCACGGCCGGCGACGAACCACATGCCGTACACGAAGAGCGCCAACGCCGCCCGCTACTCCGCGAACTCGAAGATGACGCCGAGGTTCTGCTCGGCGGGGATGGCCAGCGAGCCGGGCGCCGTGCCGGGGACCAGCTCGAAGGCGCGATCCCGGAGGCAGCCTCGCGCCTGCTCCAGATCGCGGACGCCGAAGACCGTCGACCTGATGCCCTCGCCGTGACGGAGGAGGTGTTGCTGTAGCGGACCGTCGCCGTCGGGCGCGACCAGCTCGAGCACCGTGTCGGCGAAGCGCACGCCGACCGCGCTGCCCGCGACCGCGGGACGAGCGCCCTCGAAGACGATCTCACCTTCGAAGACCGCTCGGAAGTCTTCGACCGCCTGGGACAGGTCGGTCACGGCCACCGTCACTCCCTGCAGCCCCGTGAGGCCGAGCGGATGCTCGTCGCGCCAGTACTCGGCCGACCGCATCGGCGCCGTGAGGATGTCGTCGTTGTCGTGGAAGTATCCGCCGAACAGCTCGAGTGAGACGCCGTGGCAGTCCGCGGGATGGGAGTGCAGCGCAACCCCGAGCTCGCGAGCGACGCGGATGCCGCGTGCGGCGAGAACCTCCCGGGCCGCGTCCAGATCCTCGACTTGGTACTCGATCCCGATGTAGTGCGGCCCGTAGCGGGTGTGGAGGAAGAACTCGCTGGGTGCGAACAGCTCGAAGATCACCCGGCCGACGTCCATGAGACAGGCGTGCCAGGTGGTCTGGGGGAGGTCCAGGACATTGGCGCCGTCGAAGTGGCGCTCGTAGTGATCGACCATCTCGTCGTAGTCCTCGAGCACGACGTTGATGTGGTTGACGCGGATGGTGCGGATCAGGTCGGTCACCGTGTCATCCCCACTTCGAGCTGCCCGGACCACTCGGCCAGCTGGGGCACGAGCAGCTTCCAGTTGTCGAACAGGGCACCGCCCTGTTGCGCAGCATCACCCCGCTCGATCCATTCCCGGTCTCCCCACGGCGGCTCGACGAGCTGCGCGTTCGGGATGAGCGCCGCGAGTCGTTCCGACGTCTCGCGGGTGTGGTGCACGTCGCTCGCGCCGCTGCGGAACACGAGCGTGGGCAGTGTCATCGCGCGCGCCTGGTCGTCCGGGAGCCCGGGGACGAGCTCGTCGTCACGGGGGTAGTACGCGAGCATCCACTGTTCGAGCGTGCTGATGAACTCGCTGCGGTCGAGAGCAAGGAAGCGGTCGCGGTTCGCCGGGTTGCGCTCCAACACCTCACTCCACTCAGGCAGCTCGACCACGGCCTCCATGCCGTCGCGCCACGCCGCCGCGATCGAGTTCCCGCAGTAGTGCACCCCGAGCGACATCAGTCCGTACGGACCACCGCTGATCCACCACATCGCGAGTGCCGAAGCGACCTCGGGATGGCGTGCTGCGGTGAGCAGCGACACGCGCGCGCCGCCTGATCCTCCGGCGATCACGGCAGGGGTGAGGTCGAGGAGGCGCAGCAGGCCCGCCAACGCGTCAGCCTGCATCGCCGACTCCGACGAGCCGCGGAAGCTGATGTCGGACTCGCCGCAGTTCGGGCGGTCCCAGATCACCACCCGGTTGCCGCGCTCGGCGAGCGCGACCGCCATCTCGCGGACACCGCCGTAGTCCTTCGAGAACCGGCCGCCCGGCGTGATCGCCCACGCTTGGCCGGCGTCGCCGACGACGTCGTACGCGATGGCGAGACCGTCGATGTCCGCTACCGGCATGGATCCCCCCAAGCGTCGGTTCCCGTCGAGGCGGGAGACAGCGACCGAACCGTATGTCAGACTCGGGGACGGTCGCCTTTCCTGCAGGTGTCCTGCGAGGGCTGAGCCGTGAGGCGAGGGGGGTGCCGAGATGGTTGCACTGTCCGACGAGGTTCGTGTCGTCGATGCCGACACCCACCTGACCGAGGCGCACGACCTCTGGACGAAGCGGGCGCCGGCCAAGTACGCGGACCGCGTGCCGCGGGTCGAGCAGATCGACGGCCAGCCCACCTGGGTGGTCGACGGCGCACAGCTCGGCTTCGCCGGTGGTGGGGGAGTGATCGACCGCGACGGTGAGAAGTTCCCCTTCGCCGAGTCGATGATCGTATGGGGCATCGATCGCATCCACCGGGCCGCGTACGACCCGGTGGCGCGTCTCGAGGTGATGGACGAGTGTGGCATCCACGCGCAGGTCCTGTTCCCGAACTCGATCGGGCTCGGCGGCCAGGGGCTCGCCGACTCCGTCGAGGATCCGGTGCTGCGGCAGATGTGCATCGAGATCTACAACGACGCCATGGCCGAGCTCCAGGCGGAGTCGGGCAACCGGTTCCTGCCGATGCCGGTGCTGCCGGCGTGGGACATCGAGGCGTGCGCGCGCGAAGCCGAGCGGGTTGCCGGACTCGGACTGCGTGGGGTGAACATGACGTCGGATCCCCAGGACCTCGGCTCGCCCGATCTCGCCAACCGTGCGTGGGACCCGCTCTGGGAGGTGTGCGCGGATCTTCATCTGCCGGTGCACTTCCACATCGGCTCGTCGCTCACCGCCATGAACTTCTACGGCAACTACTTCTGGGCCTCGCAGCACGAGTACGTGAAGCCGGCAATCGGCGGCTCGATGCTGTTCATCGGCAACGCCCGCGTCGTTGTCAACGTGATCGCGTCGGGCATGCTCGACCGTCATCCGAAGCTGCAGTTCGTGTCGGTGGAGAGCGGCGTCGGCTGGGTCCCGTTCATCCTCGAGACGCTCGACTACGAGATCTTCGAGAACGCGCCCGTGCAGTTCGCCGAGCTCGGTCGAAAGCCGTCGGAGTACTTCGCCGACCACTGGTTCGCCACCTTCTGGTTCGAGCAGAACCGCGGCGACGTGCAGGGCCTCATCGACGCCGTCGGTGAGGACAACGTGCTGTTCGAGACCGACTTCCCGCACCCGACGTGCCTGTACCCGGATCCGCTCGGCACCATGGCCGAGAAGATGGCCACCTTGCGCCCCGAGACGCGTCGCAAGGTGATGGGGGAGAACGCGGCGAAGCTCTACCGCCTCGACAGCTGACCGCCGTCGGGCATCACGCGCATCGTGGCGTGGGCGAGGAGAGCGGGGTGGTCGTCGCCGTCGACGAAGAAGTTGACGTCGACGACTCGTGTGCGCCCGCGGGCGGCGACGAGTCGCCCTTCGATCTCGAACTCGGGACCGGTGACGGGGGCGAGGTAGTCGATTCGGATGTTGGTGGTCGCGAGCCACGACCGCGGTTCGGTCGAGCCCGCGTAGACGGTGGCGATCGCGACGAGGTCGACGTAGGTGCCGGCGAAGCCGCCGAACAGCTGCCCGCGCGGGTTGCGGGCGCGATCGGGGAGCCGCACCCGGACGCGGAGGACACCCGGCTCCTCGGTGAGCACCTCCCAGTTCGGGGCGTCGGCGAAGTCGCCCGCGAGGTGGCCGGGCGGGAAGAACGGAGCGTTGTCGGGTGTCGTCACTGAAGGTCGCTGGCTGACTCGACGGCGACGATCCGACCACCGTCGACCGCGACGTCGGCGCGGACACCGGGCGAACCGGTGCCGTCGACGACGGTGCCGCCCCTGACGATGAGGTCCATGGGAGTGATTCCTAGCAGGCGTGTGGGATCGGGACTCAGCCTCCGGCCACGCCCAGCAGCAGGCGTTCGTAGCTCGCGACCATGGCGGTGCTGCTGAACCGTGCTTCGACGCGGGCCCGGCACGCGGCGGGGGAGCACTGGCCGATGAGCCCGACCACGTCGCCCAGCTCGTCGAGCGATGTGCGCAGGAAGCCGGTGACTCCTTCCTCGACCAGCTCGGGTGCGGCGCCTGCGGGACAGGTGACGACCGGGGTGCCGCACGCCATCGCCTCGACCATCACGAGACCGAACGGCTCGGGCCATTGGATCGGGAACACCATCGCCCGCGCGCGACCGAGCAGGTCGACCTTCTGCTCGTGCGTGATCGCCTCGTACACCTCCACCTCGTCGTTGAGCATCGGCGCGACAACGTTGTCCCAATAGGCGATCTCGAAGGGCTCGTTGCGCTTCACCACCATCGCGAGCGGGAGTCCGGCGCGCCGCGCGATCTCGATCGCGAGCGCCGGGCCCTTGTCGGGCGTGGCGCGCCCGATGTACACGAGGAAGTCGTCCTTCTCGGTGACGTACGGATACGACGAGAGGTCGATGCCGTTGTAGACGACACCCGCGTACCGGATGTCGGGGTTGGCGGCGCGTTGCGCCTCGCTGATCGCGACGAGGTGGACGTGATCGGCGAGCAGGCCGTAGAGCCTGCGCGTCGGCTCCGTCCACGGACCGTGCAGCGTGTGCACCACCGGTGGCCGCCCGCCGAGCAGCGCGCCGAGTGCCGGGCCGACGATGCCGCTGTGGTCGTGCACGACGTCGAAACGGCCGTTGCCGTCGAGATCGGCGATGTCGAGATACGTCGCGGCCGCGTGGAAGGTGTCGAGCACGGGGTTGCCCAACAGCGCGGGGTCCGGCAGGTCGTCCGACGACGTCACCAGCGTGGCCCTGCTCTTGGAGCCCGCGCCGGCGAACAGCGTGACCTCGTGACCCCGGTCGGCGAGGCCGTCGGCGAGCAGTGCGACGACCAGCTCGATGCCGCCGTAGCCGGACGGTGGGACTGCGAACCACGGGGGAGCGATGAGCGCGATCCGCATCAGAGCCGAGTGTACGAGTGTGGCGGTAGCGTGGCTCGCTGTGCCGCAACCCTGGACGATGACGTCGAGTCCGTCGCTGGGTGGCGACGGTGGTGTGGTGACCCTCGTCGAGGGCACGTCGTTCGCGATCTCCCTGAGCTCGGGCGACATGTTGCCGGGGTTCCCGCACGGCCTCTTCTTCCGAGACACCCGCTTCCTCTCCGAGTTCCGGCTGCGCGTGAACGACCAGTGGCCCGAACCGCTCTCCGCGACGACGACCGATCCCTTCAGCGCCGCGTTCGTGCTGCGAGCGCCGCACCGTGCCGGCGAGGCGGAGCCGCACCTGCTGCTGATCCGGCATCGCTACGTCGGGCGGGGGATGCGCGAGGACATCACGGTGCGCAACTACGGGATGGAGCCCGCGTTCTGCGCGCTCGAGCTCGTGCTCGACGCCGACTTCGCCGACCTCTTCGAAGTCAAGGAGGGCCGGGTCGAGCACACCGGCGACCGCTCCATGACGATCGACGGCGCCTGCGTCGAGTGGCGCGCCAACCGGCGTTCGTTCAGCCGCGGCGTGCGCGCCGAGTTCTCCCTGAGACCACACCTGTCGGACGGGAACGCCACGTTCGAGGCCATCGTCCCCGCACGCGGCGAGTGGTCGGTGTGCGTGCAGCTCACCCCGCTCATCGACGATCAGGCGGTCACGCCTCGGTACCAGTGCGGTCAACCCGTCGAGCGATCGACGCCCGCGACCCGCCTCGAGACGTGGCGCCGCGGCCTGCCCACGATCTCGTCCGACCACGACGGCTTCACCGCGCTCCTCGACCGTTCGACTGAAGACCTCGCGGCGCTGCGACTCTTCGACGCCGAGCATCCCAACCGCACCGTCGTCGCGGCCGGCGCCCCGTGGTTCATGACCTTGTTCGGGCGCGACAGCCTGCTCACGTCGTGGATGACGATGATGATCGACTCCGACCTCGCGCTCGGAACCCTCCAGACGCTCGCCAGCTTCCAGGGCGAGGAGGTGAACCCGCTCACCGAGGAGGAGCCGGGGCGCATCCTGCACGAAGTGCGATTCGGGGAGTCGTCGGGCCTGTCGCTCGGTGGAGGGCAGATCTACTACGGCAGCGTCGACGCGACCCCGCTCTTCGTGATGCTCCTCGGCGAGGTGCAGCGCTGGGGCAACCGACGCGAGGAAGTCGATGCGCTGCTCCCCGCCGCTGACCGTGCCCTCGCGTGGATCGACGAGTACGGCGACCGCGACGGCGACGGATACGTCGAGTACCTGCGCACCAACGACCGTGGGCTCGCCAACCAGGGGTGGAAGGACTCGCACGACTCCACCCGGTTCGCCGACGGCCGCCTCGCCCAACCGCCCGTCGCGTTGTGCGAGGTGCAGGGGTACGTCTATGCGGCGTTGATCGCGCGCGCCCACTTCGCCACCGAACAGGGTGACGACGCGCTGGCGGCCCAGTTGCGCGGACGCGCGGCCGACCTCAAGACGCGCTTCAACCACGACTTCTGGCTGGAGGATCGCGGGTGGCTCGCGATGGGCCTCGATCGCGACAAGCGACCGCTCGACGCGCTCACGTCGAACATTGGTCACTGCTTGTGGACGGGCATCGTCGACGAGGAGAAGGCCGAGATCATCGGCGCACGGCTCGTGTCCGACGAGCTGTTCAGCGGCTGGGGGATCCGCACCTTGGCGTCGTCGATGACCGGCTACAACCCGATCAGCTACCACAACGGCAGTGTGTGGCCGCACGACAACGCGATCTGCGTCGCGGGGCTCATGCGCTACGGGTTCGCCGACGCCGCGCACCGTGTGATGGAGGGCATCGTCTCGGCCGCCGGTTGGTTCGGCAATCGCCTCCCGGAGCTGTTCGCCGGCCTGGAGCGCTCCGAGTTCCCGTTCCCGGTCGGCTACCCGGCGTCCTGCTCGCCGCAGGCGTGGGCCGCCGCGACGCCGCTGCTGTTCCTGCGGTCGATGCTGCACTTCGAGCCCGACGTGCGCGACGCGCGCCTGCACCTGCAGCCGGACGTCCCGGAGTGGATCGGCCGACTCCGGCTCGAGCGGATCCCGCTGATGGGTGAGCACCTCTCGATCGAAGTCGTCGGCAACGAGTGCACGGTGCTCGAGGCGCCCGGCGGCCTCACGATCGTGCCGGAGCGCCGTCGGCCGGTGATCTGAGGCGGTGCGTCGCGGTCCGTCGCCCGGTCAACGACGCGGCGGGCCCGCGAGCAGTCGTTCCTGGACCACCTCGCCATGGTCGCGACCCTCGGGGGCCATCCATCGCGTCTCGGTCCACCACGTGCACCCGGCGTCGGCCCACGGCGCGACCACCTCGGCGGCCGCGTCGGGATCGTCGGGCGTCTCGCCTTCCATGATCACGTCGAAGCCGGCCGGCGCGCCGTTCGCGCCGAGCCACTCGACCATGGCGCGGATGTCGTCGGGGGTCGCCATGCGGAACTCGGGGTCCATCACGTTGGGCAGCAGGCCGTCGCACCGCAACACACGTTGCATCGACTTCGGCCGCTGCCACGCGCCGACGACCCAGATCGGTGGTCGCGGTCGCTGTACCGGCGTGAACGCGCCGATCGGACCTCCGGTGACGTCGAAGTCGAAGTGCGCGCCCGAGTAGCTGAGCTCGCCGGACCAGAGCGCGTTGATCAGGTCGATGCCCTCGTCGAGCAGGTCGGCGCGGGCGCGACGGTCGGTGACGTCGGGTGGCCCGGGACTTCCCATGTCGGTCGCGCCCAGCCCGACCGCGAGCATCGCCCGCCCGTTCGAGAGCTGGTCGAGCGTGGCGACCTGACTCGCGACCTTCCACGGCCGTCGCCACGGCAGGGGCGTGAGCATGGTGCCGAGCCGTATGCGCGTGGTCCGTTCGGCGATCGCCGCGAGCACGGTCCACGCGTCGGGGCCGTAGGCGGTCTCGAAGATGAACACCGCGTCCCACCCCGCTTCCTCGGCGAGCACCCCTCGCTCGACGAGCTCGCGGGGCGTGCCCCCGGGGAGCACGAAGCCGTACTGCACGCCGCCGGGCCCTTCGCTCAGATCCGGGTGAGTCGCACGACGGGGATCTGGCGCGTGTCGCGACACCGATCCTGGTAGCCGTAGATGCCGGGGATGACAGCGCTCATCATCTCGAACAAGCGGTCACGGTCGGGGCTGTTCTCGACCGTCGTGGCATGGGCGCGATACGTGTCGCCGAGGTACTCGACCGTGAGCGCGGGGTTCGCGACGAGGTTCACGTACCACTGCGGATGGCGTGGCATCCCGCCCTTCGTGCCCGCCACCACCAGCGTGTCGCCGTCCTCGCGGACGCACACCGGAGTCGTGTGCTCCTTGCCGCTGCGGGTGCCGGTCGTGGTGAGCAGCACGAGCGGCATGGCGCCGTCGGCCGGCTTGCCGGCGCTAGCGCGGTACTGCTCGATCACCCCCTTGTTCTGCTCGCGGATGTCGATCCGGGGTGGGCGAGACGGAGTGGTGTCGGTCATGACCCGATCATGGCAGCCGGGGATCCACCCGCGCACCCCCGTCGATGCCCGAGCCGTTCTCGCAAGGGGCGGACAGGACCGGCGAATTCGGCTCCGCCGCGCGCTCGGGGTACGGTTCGGCCCGCGCAGGCGCGCATTGACGCATCGGACGACGAGCCGCCCGAACGAGCTCGGACCGGGGGAGCGACGCATGGAGTTGGAGATCACCGAGGACCAGGGGTTCTTCGCCGAGACGACCCGCCGCTTCCTCGACGAGCGGTCGACGACGGCGGCGCTCCGAGAGATGCGCGACGACCCGGTCGGGTTCGCGCCCGACTACTGGAAGCAAGGCGCAGAGCTCGGTTGGACGTCGCTGCTCGTCTCGGAGGACGACGGTGGCGGCACCATCTCCGGACGGGCCGTCCCCGACCTCGCGCTCGTCGCCTTCGAGTTCGGCAAGCACGCCGCGCCGGGGCCGCTCGTCCCGGCCGCCATCGTGGCCGGCGCGATCTCGCGACGAGGGACCGACGAGCAGAAGCAGCTGCTCGAGGGTCTGCTCAGCGGCGATGTCACGGCCGCGTTGTGCGCGGGTGAGCCCACCCGACCCGCACGGCTCGGCAACGTCGCGACGGAAGCGGTGGCCAGTGGCGACCGCGTTCGCCTCTCGGGCGTGAAGGGTCCGGTCGAGGCCGGCGCGCAGGCGCAGGTGCTGCTCGTGACCGCCCGCACCGGCGACGGCCTCACGCAGGTGCTGGTGCCGTCCGACACGCCCGGCGTGACGGTGACCCCGCTGGACGGGCTCGACCTCACCCGACGGTACGCGACGGTCGAGCTCGAGGACGTCGACCTTCCTGCATCTGCGGTGCTCGGCGAGATCGGCGCCGCCGATGCCGACGTCGACTGGCAGTTGCAGGTCGCGATCGCCCTGCAGCTGGCCGAGATGGTCGGCGCGATGGACCGTGCGTTCGCGATGACGGTCGAGTGGTCGTTCGACCGCTACTCGTTCGGGCGCCCGCTCGCGTCCTACCAGGAGCTCAAGCACCGCTTCGCCGACATGAAGCTGTGGCTGGAGGCGTCGCACGCGATCGCCGACGCCGCGGCGAGCAAGGTCGAGGACGGCGCGCCCGAGGCGTGGGACTTCCTGTCCGCGGGGAAAGCGTACGTCGGTCACTACGGCGTCGAGCTCATGCACGACTGCGTGCAGATCCACGGCGGGATCGGCGTCACTTTCGAGCACGACCTGCACGTCTTCCTGCGGCGGGTCACGGTCGACTCGTTGCAGTACGGATCGGTCACGGAGCACCGCGAGCGTCTCACCGCGGCGCTCGAGGCACAGGAGGACGCGGCATGACCACCACCGAGACGTCACCGGCCGAGGTCGAGGACCTCGACTCGTTCCGGGAGCGGGCCCGCACCTGGATCCGGGCCAACCTGGCACCCTCCACGCCCCGGCTCGGGTTCGGCGACATGACGGACGAGGAGGAGCTCGCCGAGCTCACCCGCCAGCGCGGCGTGCAGCGCCAGCTGTTCGATGCCGGGTTCGCCGGCATCGTCGTGCCGACGGAGTACGGCGGCGCGGGCCTCACGCCGGCGCACGCGCAGGTGTTCAGCGAGGAGATCGCGGGCTACGACTACCCGACGATGCTCGGCGTGCCCAACTTCACGCCCTGCATGGCCGTCATCCTCGAGTTCGGCACCCACGAGCAGAAGCTCCGGCACCTCCCGCCGATCCTCAAGGGCGAGCACGTCTTCGTGCAGTTCCTCTCGGAGCCGAGCAGCGCGTCGGATGCGGCGGGGGCACGGACCACCGCGGTGCGCGACGGCGACGAGTGGCTGCTGAGCGGCTCGAAGATCTGGAGCTCCGGCGCGTGGCGCGCCGACTACGGGCTCTGCCTGGCCCGCACGAACTGGGACGTCGAGAAGCACCGCGGCCTCACCGTGTTCCTGGTGCCGGCGCACGCGCCCGGTGTCGAGATGCACCGCATCGAGATGCTCAACGGGTCCAAGGAGTTCTGCCAGGAGTTCTTCACCGACGTGCGCGTCCCCGACGCCGACCGCATCGGCGGCGTCGACGATGGTTGGACCGTCGGCATCCGTTGGCTCTACCACGAGCGGAGCTTCGCGATGTCGCCGCACCTCGTCCGCCCACCGGGCGCCGGGGAGTTCGGTGGGACCCCCGACACCGGGCTCGTGAAGCTGGCGCGGGAAGCGGGCCGGCTCGACGATCCGTTGGCGCGCGACATGATCGGCGAGCTCCGCGCGAACTCGCTGGTTCAGGGCGAAGCGATCAAGCGGATCGGGCACGCCATCGCCACCGGTTACCTCAACGATCAGGGTGCGGCCCTGTCGCGACTGCTCACCGGGGTCAACGGCACGCGTTCGTCCACGGTCTCCTTCCAGCTGGCGGGTGAAGCGGCGATGGCCTGGGATCCCGACGACGTCGGCCTCGGTCGTCGCGGCATCGCGTTCTTGTCTCGCCAGGCGGGCGAGATCGGCGGCGGGACCACCGAGATGGCGCGCAACGTGATCAGCGAGCGCGTCCTCGGCATGCCCCGCGAACGCGCCGGTGATCGTGAGGGCCCGTACCGCGACGTGCCGAAGGGTCCGAGCGCGCACTGACCCGGCGCTGGTCCTCATGCTTGGGCGTCGCCGGCGCGTAGATGTCACGCAGTAGCGACGCCAAAGTGTTGGTGGTCGGTCGGGCGGCGATGCCGAGCAGGTTCATCACGTTGCCGACCGCGTCCTGGTGTCGCGGTGGCTCAGCCCCATCGCGCGGGAGAACGTGAGCGCACTCAGACAGATGGGCCCTGCGTCGTGGCGACCGCGGCGAAGAGCTCCCACTCGCCCGGCACGCCCTTCAACTGGTGCGGGCCCCGCGGCTCGAACGCGACCGCGCTGCCGGCCGTGACCGCAGGCACGGTCGCCGACACGAAGATCTCACCTGGCCCCGCCGCGCTCATCACCCGCGCCGCGACGTGCACGCCGAGCCCGGCGACGTCGTCACCTCGTGCTTCGAGCTCGCCCACGTGGATGCCGATCCGAACCTCGAGGCCCTGTTCGGCGAGCGCGTCGCGGATCTGGCCGGCCGCCTGCAGCGCCGCGGTCGCGGACGGGAGCACCGCGAGCACGCCGTCGCCGGTCGACTTCACGACGCGTCCTCCGCAGCGGCTCACCACGGTACGCGCCACGTCGTCGTGGCGATCGAGGACCGCCTTCCATCGTTCGTCGCCGAGCGCGGCGGCGCGCTCGGTCGACGACACGAGATCCGTGAACAGGATGGCGCAGAGCGAGCGCGTCGGCGGGGGAACGTATGCGGTCCCCGTGAGGAACCGCGCGATCTCGGCGATGAGCGCGTCGACGTCGGCGCCGATCGCGAGATCGTCGTCGCCCGGCAGGTCGACGAGCGTGGCGCCCTCGATCTCGTCGGCGACACGCGTGACGATGTCGGGCCGCTGCGTCAGGTTGCGTGGTCGTCGCAGCACGAGCGTCGGGACGCCCACGCGACTGTGGTCGACGGGGTGGGCGCGGAGCTGCTCGAAGTTCGCCTCGATCATCCGCGCCGCGGTGCTGGGGCTCGCGCCGGCGCGCCCGGCGCGGTCGAGCCACGCTCTGAAGTCGGGATCCTTCGAACGGGTCGGGAACGACCGGGCGATGAGATCGCCTTCGCCCGCGGTGACCTGGCGCATGTCCTGCCAGAACTCGTCGTGCCACTCGTCGCCGTCGCGACTGGGCGACGGCACCGGGCCCAGCAGCACCAGCCGGTCACACGCGTCGGGGAAGCGGGCCACGAAGCGGCGGGCGATGCCGAACACGTCCCATGCGAAGATCGACGGGCGGGTGAAGCCGGCTGCCTCGATCACGGTCGCGAGGTCATCACCCCACTGGTCGACCAGGGGCCGCTCCCAGTCGACGATCGGATCCGACAGCCCGATGCCGCGGCGATCGAAGATCGCCAGTCGGCCGATGGAGCTCAGGCCGTCGAGGAGGCGGGCACCGACCGGGTCCTCCGGCAGCTGCTCGATCGGGAAGTTGAACCCCGACACCATCACGATCCCGACGTCGGGGGGACCGTCGAGCACGCGGAACGCGATGTGAGCCTCGAGTCCCTTGGCGTACTGCACGTCGCTCATCGCCCCCAGTTTGGCTCCGTTCGCGCCGTTCATGCAGGGTCCCCATGCCGAGTGGCCTCGCAGGGTGGACGCGCCAGCTGGAAGACTCCCCGCTCATGGCTGACGCACTCGAGCTCCTTCGGTTGAGTCACCTCAACGCGATCGTCGACGGCGACACGCTGGGTGTGCTCGCCATCCCGCCCGAGCACAACCACGGGCTGCGATTCGAATTCAGCGAGGTGGGTTGATGGGCGAGGAGGACTGATGGGTGTGCTCGATGGGCGCGTCGCCCTGGTGACGGGGTCCACACGGGGTATCGGACGTGGTATCGCGGAGCTGTTCGCGGCGGAGGGCGCGGCGGTGGTCGTGAACGGACGCAGTGAGGACGCGGCCGAGCATGCCGCGCGCGAGATCGGCGAGCGGGTTCCGGGCGGCATCGTCGTCGGGATCGGTGCCGACCAGTCGTCGAAGGCCGAGATCCAGTCGCTGTGTCGCCGCGCCGCGGAAGCCCTCGG
>JBEVIU010000021.1:0-12411 GCA_040510575.1 Acidimicrobiia bacterium
GTACGTGCGGCTCGGGACGTCCGCCTGAAGGTCTCGAAGCTCATGTTCGGGCCCGCCGATGTTGCAACCGGTGTTGCACAGCGCTGAGGCGGCGTAGGTGCGTCGTGGCGTTTTCGCAGGTAGTTGCAGTGGAGGTGATGGGACTTGAACCCACGACTTCTACGTTGCGAACGTAGCGCTCTACCGGGCTGAGCTACACCCCCGTGGAACCGAAGACGCTACCACCGCGCGTTCGCGGCGCCTCCGTCGGACCACACGCGTCCTTGCGTCTGTGAGGCACCGTTTCGGTGCGTGACAGATGCCAACACGGAGGGGCGGGGTGAGTCAGGTCGCGGCGAGGATGTCGATGACGAACACCAGTGTGTCAGTGCCCTTGATTCCTGCGCCCGAATTCCCGCCGGCGCCGTACCCCTTGTCGGGCGGGATCACGAGGAGCATCTGCGAGCCGACGGGCTGGCCGACGAGGCCTTCGTCCCATCCCGCGATCACCGCGCTCGTGCCGATCGAGAAGTCGACGGGCGTCCCGGTCTTCCACGACGAGTCGAACGTCTTGCCCGTGTCCCACACGATGCCCGTGTAGTGGACCGTGACGGTCTGGCCCGCCTGCACGACCGGGCCGGTGCCCGTGATGAGGGGTTGCACGACGAGCGTGGTCGGCGGATCGACGTTCTTCGGCACGGTGATGGTCGGCGCGCCGTTCTTCGCGAGCTTCACCGTGGGCAGGCCGTCGACCGGGACGACTGTGGCTCCGGTCGCGCGATCGAGCGGCACCGACGCCGACTTGATGTCGGCCACGAAGAGCAACGTGTCGCTGAGCTTGATCGCGTCGGACTTCATCGCCTTCGTCATGCCGTCCTTGGGCGCGATCGCGACCACCACGCGGCTCCCGACGCGCTCACCGATGAGGCTGTCGACGATCGCCGGCCGGGTCTTGGTCCGGTCCATCGGGAGCGACACCGACGCGGCGCCGTACGACGTCTCGAGCTCGGCGCCGGTCCGACCGTTGACGAACACGTAGTCGAGCGTGACGGTCGAGCCCTTGACCGCCTTGGCGCCGGTGCCCTTCGTGACCGTCTCGCTCTTGGTCTGCTTCACCGCGACGGGCTTCGTGACCGCCACGGTCGGCTTCTCGCCGACGGTGCCGGTGACGGTCACCGAGGTGAGATCGGCGGTGGCGGCCACCGCGGCCGGTGCCGACGCGACCGCACCCGCGGCGAGGACGGCAGCGAGCAGGAACGGGAGGAGGAAGCGACGCACAGCGAACCCTTCGGACGGCGAAGGGTCGAGGGTAGGGCGTGACCCCGGGGTCGGCGGAGGCGGGCCCCTGAGAAGTTCTCAGGAAACGCCCGTCAGGAAACGCCCGTCAGGAAACGGCGGGACCGCGGGACTCCATCGCGGCGCGCAGTCTGGCTGCCACCAACGCCGTGGTGACGTCGCCGCGCGTGCGCTCGAGCACGGCGCGGAGCGCGTCGGTGCTGCGACGGAGGCCACCGGTGAGCGCGTCGGGGTAGTCGACGGTGATCAACAGCGCATACACCTCGTCCATCACCGCGAGGAGCCGTTCCGCCTCGTCGACCTCGTCGGCGCGCAGGCAGTCGAGCACTTGACGACGCAGCTCGCTCGCCGCTTCGGCCATGCCGTTGAGGTAGGCCGGCACCTCGACGCCGAGCTCCGCCGCGTTGGGCATCGCGTTGCCCGCGACGAATGCCAACGTGAGGTTCGCTTCCACGAACTCCTTCTTGGCGTCGTGGACGTATCCGGCAGCGCGCACGTCGGGATGCTGCTCGACCGCGTTGTCCATCTCCGCGATGTACGCCGCGGCAACAGCGACGAGCTCGCGCGCTTCGCGGAATTCGCGGCGGTGCACCGCGCGGATCGCAGTGGCACACGACCGGATGGCACGCCGTGAGGCAATCAGCGTGGCCTCGCGGGCTGCGTGCTTGCGTTCGAGGATCTCGTGGGCAGCGGTGCCGGCGGCAGCGATCTGGCCGGCGTGGTCCACGCGAACCGTCGGCTCAGCTCGACGCGGTCTGGCGCAAGGGCACCAGACGCGGCTGCGCGCGCGTGACGCCCCGCAGGTCGATGTCGGGAAGCGCGTACGTGGGGTACGGCGCGAAGTTCCCGGCCGTGGGCGTGCCCGGCAGGGGGCGGATGCCCCGAGTGGGCTGCGCGCGCTGCTTGTACTGGATCAGCAGGTACACGTAGCCGGCCAGGGCGGCGTCGGCGAGCAGTTGGATCGCGATGATTGGCATCGAGCGGGTGAACACTGCGGCGAGGAACGTGACGACCACGAGCCCGACGAGGACGAGGAGCACGTCGCGCCGGCGACGCTGGGTCGGGCTCATCCCGGCGGTTCCGGTGCTCATCGGGCCGAAGATCGCGGGCTGGGTGCGCGGACCGTGTTGCTTCCGCTGCCCGTTCGTGCCGCCGAGCGCGCGGAGCCGGTGGTGGAAATCACCCACGGAGTCGGACCGGCTTTGATTGTTGCGGGAGCGCAGGATGGTGGGCGCGAGGAACGCCACCCATGCCAATACAAGGATCCCGATGATTGCGATCGTCAACGAACCGTCCCCGGTCTTCCGCCCGCGATGGCAAAATTATCAGGCGCCTTCCGCAGCACCCGGGATGCCAGTGATCTGCCGTTCACCGGATGGACACCCGGCGTTCGGAACCCGCGAACCCTAGCGTCGCGGGCTTCTCGGCGTCGAGCGGGGCTCGGAGCCGGGGGTCAGACAGGCCTCGGAGCAGGGCTCAGAGCTCGAGCTCGCCCAGGCCGTCGAGGTCGGGAGTGCGGCGGTAGACGCCCGAGCGACCACCCGTCTTCTCCCAGAGCGCCAGCTCCCCGATGGTCATGGAGCGGTCGATCGACTTGCACATGTCGTAGATCGTGAGGGCGGCGATGGCACAGGCTGTGAGGGCCTCCATCTCCACGCCCGTCCGGTCGACCGTGTCGACCTGCGCCTCGATCTCCACGTGTGAGTCTTCGATCCGGAAGTTCACGTAGACGGAGCCGACGAGCAGCGGATGGCACAGGGGCAACAGGTGCGGCGTCTGCTTGGCCGCCTGGATCCCAGCCACACGGGCCACCGCGAGCACGTCGCCCTTGCTGATCGCGCCCGAGGCGATCTTGGCCGCCGTGTCGGAGTCCATGTGCACGCGGCACCGGGCGACGGCGCGACGGTGCGTCGCGTCCTTGGCGGTGACGTCGACCATCCGGGCTCTGCCGAGAGGATCGAGGTGGGTGAACTCCGAGGCCGACATGCGCCAAGTGTAGGAGCCGAGGTCGGGATCAGTGCCCGTTCGAGCGCTCCGGGGCGCCAACGCAGGAAGCGCTACCCGCCGATCTGGCTCATCGAACGCGCCGGGCGCACGAAATCGACCTGGCCGATCCGGTGGCCTGCCCACTTGGTGCCAACCGCTCGCTCGATCTCGGCGGCGAGCAGGTCGTCGATCTGCTCGCCTGCCGCATCGCCGCGCAGGATCGCTCGAAGGTCGAACTCCTCGAGCGCGAAGAGGCAGGTGCGCAGCTTGCCCTCGGCCGTCATGCGGATGCGGTCGCACTGCTCGCAGAAGGGCGCGCTGACGCTGGCGATCACGCCGACGTCACCGATGCCGTCGGCGAAGCGGAAGCGCTCGGCCGGCTCGACGTGGCCCGTGGTCGTGGCCGTCGAGCCACCGTGGACGGGCGGGTCGGCGAACGGGAAGACGGCGTGGATGCGCTCGAGGATCTCCGACGCGGGCACGACTCTTTCCGCGCTCCACTCCCCGCTCGCGTCGAGGGGCATGAACTCGATGAAGCGCACGCCGACGCCCTTCTCGCGACCGAACGCCGCGAGGTCGACGACCTCGTGATCGTTGACGCCACGCATCACCACGCAGTTGATCTTCACCGGGTCGAGTCCCGCATCGAGCGCGGCGTCCACGCCCGCGAGGACACGTTGAAGGTCGTCACGCCGGGTGAGCTCGGCGAATGCGCTCGAGCGGAGCGAATCGAGCGAGATGTTGATGCGGGTGAGCCCGGCGGCAGCGAGATCGTGGGCGCACTCGGCGAGCTTGACGCCGTTCGTGGTGAGCGCGATGTCGATGCCGAGCGGCGCCAACATGCCGATGAGCCGGGTGATGTGGGCCCTGACGAGCGGTTCACCGCCGGTGATGCGCACCGACTCGAAGCCGTAGCGCTCCACGCACACCCGCACGATCCGGGCCTGCTCCTCGTACGTGAGCAGTTCGTCGCGCGGGAGCCAGTCCATGCCCTCGGCGGGCATGCAGTAGCTGCACCGCAGGTTGCAGCGGTCGGTGATCGAGACGCGGAGATCGGTGACCCGACGTCCGAAGGGGTCGATGAGCGGCGTGGGCGGTGCAGTCGTTGCAGGCGTTGGCACTCCTGGCAGCGTATGCGACGTCCGGCACACTCGACCCCGGACCACTTGCAGAAGTTCACTCTGTGTGGTTAGTTGTCACTGCTTGTAGTCGGGCTGGGAAATCCGAGGAACAGGCAACCGAGCACCAGGAACCGAGCACAACCGAGCCACCAGCTACACGGGGAGGCGTTGATCCGCAGGCGATGAACTGGTCGCTTGAGCTTGCGGGGAGCCAGAGCGAAACCGGCCCCACCCTTCAGAGAGATGAAGGGGGGCCGGTCGTTTTCGTTTCCGGGAAGGAAACCCCAACATGGCTACAGGTTCGGAACTCACGAGCAAGCGTGGGCAGGTTCGTGGACGCCGAGGTCGCATCCTCGTGGCCACGTCTGCGCTGGGCATGCTCTCGCTGTTCGCAGTGGGATGCGGGTACCCGGCGTCGGACGCGGCAACGACCGACGATTCAGCGCGTGACGCCGCAATTGTGGAGTGCCGCAGCGGCACCGTGACCGACGGCGACGTGCAGACGTCGTCGCTCGTCGTCACGAGGGTCGAGGCTGCGCCTCCTTCACTTCCCGGGGGCTGCAGCGTCATCCCGTGACCATCGTCCGGTCCGGTGGCTTGCTCGATCGTGGGGGCCGAGCGAGTCATCAGGGGCGGGCTGGGGGAGCTGAACGCCCGGGGCTTCGTGCCCCGGGCGTTCGCTCTTTCCGTGGTGCGATTCAGTCGAGCAACTGCACCATGACGTCGTCGCCCGCAGCGACGCCATCACCGTCCGGGACCAGCGCGAGGCCCTGCGCGGCGGCGGTGGCCGCCAACGCGTTGCTCGCCTGCGCCCGCACCCCCGATGCGAGGTAGCGGCCGTCGACAAGACGGAGCGCGACGCGGTCGAGGTGGAGCTTGCCGTCGACCTTGCGCGGCATCGCTTCCTCCGCGACGGCGAGCACGACCCGCGGCTGCGTGTCGCGCTGCCCCGCCATCGCGCGCAAGGCGGGCCGGGCGAACACCTCGAAGCTCACCAGCGACGACACCGGGTTGCCTGGCAGGCCGAACACCGGGCGACCCCGTACGAACGCGAAGCACAAGGGCTTGGCCGGTCGGATCGCGATCTGGTACCAGTCGACGCGCGCACGCGGGTCGGCGTCGTCGGCCGTGAGCTGCTCGAGCGCATTGCTCACGAAGTCGAAGTCGCCCACCGACACGCCGCCGCTCGTGATGAGCGCGTCACACCGATCCAGCGCGTCGGCGATCGCCGCGGTCATGCCCGCTTCGTCGTCGCGCGCGATGCCGAGGTTGACGGCGTCGAAGCCTGCTCGTGTGATCAGGGCCAGCAACATCGGGCGGTTGGAGTCGCGGATCTGGCCCGGCCCGACCGCGCCCGCTGCGACGAGCTCGTCACCGGTCGAGATCACGCCGACCCGCGGACGCGGGTGCACCAGCACGCGTTGCACGTCGATGCTGGCCAACACGCCGAGGTGCGCGGGCTCGAGCACGGTGCCGGCGGTGAACACCAGCTCGCCGATCTCGAGATCGCCGCCCGCTGGGCGCACGTGATCACCTGCGACCGCGGCGTGGTGCACGAACACGCCGTCGCGGGCTCGATCAGTCCCGGCGTCGTCGTCGCGGGTCGTGCGTTCCACCATCACCACCGCGTCGGCGCCATCGGGCATCGGCGCGCCAGTCATGATGCGGATGGCCTCGCCATCGCCCACCGTGGTGGTCGGTGCCGCGCCCGCGGCGAGTGTGCCGACGACGCGCAGCCGCACCGGCGCGCTGTCCGCGGCACCGGCCGTGTCGACGGCGCGCACCGCGTAGCCGTCCATCGCGGTGTTGGCGAACGGGGGCACCTGATATTCGGACACGACGTCGGCGGCGAGCACGAGGCCGAGCGCCTCGTCGCGCGGCAACTCGGCGGGGGCGAGCGGCGCCACCGCTCCGAGGATGGCAGCGCGGACCTCGTCGAGGGTGATCACGTGAGACCGCGGGCGCGCACCAGCTCGCGCAGGTAGTCGGCGAGCTCGGGGCCGACGTCGTCGCGGTCGAGCGCGAGCTCGATGTTGGCCTGGAGGAAGCCGAGCTTCTTGCCGATGTCGTAGCGGCCGTGGGTGAAGATGCGGCCGAACACCGCCGAGTCGGCGAGCAGCAACCCGATGGCGTCGGTGAGCTGCAACTCGCCGCCCACACCTTGTGTGATGCGGTCGAGCGCGTCGAAGATCTCGGGCGTGAACACGTAGCGCCCGATCACCGCGAGGTTGGACGGCGCCTCCTCCGGCTTCGGCTTCTCGACGATGGAGCGCACGCGCCCGAGCGTGTCGTCGAGCAGGTCGACCTCCGCGCAGCCGAGTGACGCGATCTCCGCCGGGGTGACCTCGAGCAGTGCGAGCACCGACGCGTGCTCTCGCTCGTGCACTGCGAGCATCGAGCTGAGGAGCGCGGCATCGTCGACCATGATGTCGTCGCCGAGCAGCACCGCGAAGGGCTCGTCGCCCACGTGCTTGCGGGCGAGGCCGACGGCGTGACCGAGCCCCAGCTGCTCGGTCTGGCGGATGTAGTGGATGTCCGCGAGATCGTCGAGCGCTTGCAGCTCGCTCAGCTGCGCGCCCTTGTCACGCTGCTCGAGGAACAGCTCGAGATCGACGTTCTGGTCGAAGTGGTCTTCGATCGCGTGCTTGCCCCGCGCGGTGATGATCAGGATGTCGGTGAGCCCGGCGGCGACCGCTTCCTCCACGACGTACTGGATCGAGGGCGTGTCGACGACGGGGAGCATCTCCTTCGGGAGGCTCTTCGTGACCGGGAGGAAGCGCGTGCCGCGGCCGGCGGCGGGGATCACGGCCTTCGTGACGGTGCTCATGCGCGAACGCTACGCGTTGTCGCCGTCATCGGGCGTGGGGGCGCCCGGTGCAGGGTCGTCGGGATGGAGACCCAGCTCCTCGCCACGCACGAGCCGCTGCAGGTTCGCGGTGTGGCGCGCGACGACGAGGACCGCCACCGCCGCGAGCACGACGACCTCCCACCACGCCTCTCCGGTGAGCGCAGCGGCGATCGGGAACGCGATCGCCACCACCAGCGATGCGACCGACGCCTTGCGCGTGACGCGCGCGACGACCGCCCACACGACGAGGAGCCCGATGAGGATCAGCGGATACAGCACGAGCAACACGCCCGCCGCGGTGGCGACACCACGACCGCCTTTGAACCGCCGGGTGACCGGCAGCATGTGGCCGACGATCGCGGCGACCCCGAGGATGAGCGCGCCGGCGCGGCCCTGCACGAGGAGGCCGACCAGCGCGGCCGCCGCTCCCTTGGCCGCATCGAGGCCGAACACCAGGGCGCCGGCACGCCAACCGAGCAGTCGGAAGGTGTTGGATGCTCCCGGATTCCCAGAGCCCGCCACCGTCACGTCGACGCCCTTGCGTCGCGCGACCAACGCCGCGCTCGGGAAGGTGCCGAGGAGGTACGCGATCGGTGTGAGCAGCGCCACGAGGGCGTCGTCGGACATCCCCGCCATTCTCTGTCGTCAGTCGGCCACGCGCCGCGTCGGCGCGGGAATCATCGTCCTCGCGCTACTGTTAGCAGTCTCGTCCGCCGAGTGCTAAACCCCGGCCGAGAGCCCTGCCGACACCGAGGTCCAGACCGATGCCCACGTACGTCTACGAGTGCGCCAAGTGCAACGACGAGTTCGAGATCTGGCAGTCGATCAAGGACGACCCGCTGAAGCGCCACACGGGCGGGTGCGGCGGCAAGCTCGTGAAGGTGATCCAGCCCGCCGGCATCGTGCTCAAGGGCTCCGGGTTCTACAAGAACGACAGCCGCGGCTCCTCGAAGCGGTCGACCGTGTCCGGCAACGGCGACGCGAAATCGGGCGAGTCGAAGTCGGGCGAGTCGAAATCGGGCGACTCCAAGTCCAGCGACTCGAATTCCGGCGAGTCGAAGTCGAGCGACTCGGGCTCGAGCGACTCCTCGGGTGGGTCGACCGACAAGAAGTCTGATTCGTCGAGCAAGTCGTCGAAGTCCGAGAAGAGCTCGACCTCCAAGACCTAGTCCGAGACCTGGCTCTCCGCACTTCGTCGGATCACTTCTCCTTCCCCGCGTTCGCGTCGACCTTCCCTCGCAGCTTCCCCAATCGTCGTGGCCGCCCTGTCCGGCGCGCCCGAGGTCGAGGAGGCCGTCGTCGTGTTCCATCGCTCCCCCCGCGCGCTCACACTCTGGGGCGCCGCGCTCGTCGTCGCCGTCGTCACGGCCACCGTCGTGGCATCGGACCTCGCCGCGATCCATCGCCGCGCGTCGAGCCTCGGGCCCGAAGTCCGCGCCGTCGTGGCCCGGCGCGACCTGTCGACCGGAACGGAGCTGTCCCCGGGCGACGTCACGACGCGACTCGTGCACCGCTCGCAGCTTCCGAGCACTCCCCTGCTCCACGAGGACGGGCTTCACGATCCGACGAGTGGACGGGTCGTGACCGTGCCCGTGCTCCGCGGGGGGTTCGTGACCGAGCGCAACCTCACGCCCCGCCGGCGCACCGGTCTCGACGGCGTGCTGCCGGTCGGCTCGCGGGCGATCCGGGTCGACGTCGCCGGCGCGCTCGTGCCGCGCGTCGGCGCGGCAGTCGACGTGCTCGCGAGCTACTCGGGAGCCGGCGAGTCCACCGGCGCCACGGTGGTGGTCGCGGCGGGCGCGCTGGTGTTGGCCACCGACGACGACGGCACTCGCGGCACCGGCCGCAGCGGCGCCGGCGTGACGTTGCTCGTCGACATCGACGAGGCACGCGACCTCGCCGACGCACAGGCCAACGGCGTGCTCACGATCGCGCTCGTCCCACCGGAAGAGGCGACGCGGTTCTCGACGGGATCCGGTCGGTAGCATCCGGCGGTCACGCCACCCGGCCCGGGGATCTCCTTGTCGACGCTCCACGCCATCATCCTGGGGATCGTGCAGGGGCTCACCGAGTTCCTGCCCATCTCCTCGAGCGGACACCTGATCCTGGTGCCCGAGCTGTTCGGTTGGACCGAGCTCACCAGCAACGACAAGCTCGAGAAGGCGTTCGACGTCGCGCTCCACATCGGCACGCTCGTTGCCGCACTCTGGTACTTCCGCCACGACGTCGGCCAGTACGTGGTCGCCGCGCTCCGCTCGATCCGCGATCGCCGCGTCGACTCCGTCAACGCGCGGCTGGCCTGGCTGCTCCTGCTGACCGCGATCCCGGGCGCGCTCGTCGGCGCAGCGCTCGCCGGGTTCATCGCCGACGAGCTGGGAGACCCGATCCTCATCGGGATCAATCTGATCGTGTTCGCGCTCGTGTTGGAGTGGGCCGACCGCTCCACCGGCGCGCGCGTCACGGACCAGTTCCACCGGCGCGACGCGGTGATCATGGGAATCGCGCAAGCGCTCGCGCTGTCGCCGGGCGTGTCGCGTTCCGGCGTGACCATCTCAGCCGGTCGCTGGCTGCAGTTCGACCGAGAGAGCGCGACCCGCCTCGCGTTCCTGATGAGCATCCCGATCACCGCCGGCGCGGTGGCCTACGAGGTGTTCGACGTGTTCGTGAAGGGCAACGGCATCCCGCCCGGCTTCGGCAGCGCGTTCGTGTGGGGGATCCTCGCGTCGGGCATCAGCGGGTTCATCGCGATCGCGTTCCTGTTGCGCTTCGTGCGCACGCACTCGTTCCGGCCCTTCGTGATCTACCGGCTCGTCGTGGGCACCGCGGTGATCATCATCTTCGCCACCGGCATCCGCTGACCTCCTCTGTTTTGGCGTACCCCAGCCACCTGTGAGGTGGTCCGGGTACGCCAAAACGGAACTCTCGGGTCAGGCCCCGGCGATGCTCATGTCGCCGATGAGCACGGTCATGCCGGCGGCCCCACCGGGGAGCCACTCGAGGTCGCTCCCGACATGCACGACGTCGAGCAGCATGCGCTGGAGCGTGGACGCGATCGTGATCTCGCGGACCGGCTCGGCGAACTCCCCGCCGCGCACCATCAACCCTTCGGCGCCGACGGAGAAGTCACCGCTCACAGGGTTGGTGCCCGAGTGCAGGCCACTCACCGATTGCACATAGAGCGCTTCCGGCACCGACGCGAGGATCGCCTCCGGCGACATCGTCCCTGGGAGGAGGTGCAACGCACGCGCTCCGACACCGGGCGGCGACTTGAACCCCGCTCGCACCGCGGACGCGGTCGTGGTGGTGCTCCCCTTGCGCGCCGTGTACGAGTTGTGCAGGAAGCCCTCGAGCCTCCCGGCGCCGATCAGCTCGTACCGTTGGGTGGGCACTCCCTCGGCGTCGTGGCTCGCCGCGCCGAAGGACGCAACCGTCGTGGGGTCGTCGATCAGTGTGATGATCGGTGCCGCGACCTCCTCGCCGTCGCGACCGACGAACAGCGACCGGCCGCGCTGGACCGCTTCGGCCGAGAGCGCGCCCCCGATCAGCGCGACGAGCGATCGCGTCACGAGGGGATCGAACACCACGGGGAGCCGGTGCGAACGCGGTTGAGTTGCCCCGAGCAGGCGCACCGCGCGCTCCGCGGCATCGCGCGCGGCCTTCTCGGGATCGAGCTCGCTGAACGTGCGCGCGGCGGAGAAGCCGCTCCCGGTGCGCGTGTCGACGCCCTGGCCCGCCATTGCGTACGCGGAGCACGAGCACATGGTGCGACGGTTCGCGACTTCCACGCCGAGCGAGGTGGCGACCGCGCTCTCGATCGCGGCGTCGCCGTACGTGGCCGACTCGACACCCCGCACCCGCGGATCCATCTTCTTCGTGCGTGCATCGAGCTCGATCGCGAGCGCGACCTTCTCGGCGGTCGGCACGGCGAGCAGATCGTCGCGCCAGAGGTCGAGCGCCGAGGCGGTGCGCCCCGCGAAGGAGGCGGGTTCGGCGAGGCCGTAGAACTCGTCGGGCGAGCCGAAGCCGGCGTTGTCGCGTGCGTCGGCAAGCGTGTCGGCGATCACATCCGCGTCGAGCGAACCCGCCCACGCGTAGCCCTGGCGCTGCCCGGCGATCACGCGAACGCCGACGCCTTCGATCTCCGCCACGGCGAGCGACTCGACCTCGCCGCCGAACACCTTCACATCCACGTCGCGCGACCGCACCGCGTACGCCTCGATCTGCTCGTCACCGCGCGCCGCGCTCGCAACCGAGCGGGCGAGTGCCAACAGGTCCGTGTCACTCACCGGCGGTACCACCCACCGTCAGCTCGGCCACCCGCAGCGTGGGCTGGCCCGACGACACGGGGACGCCCTGCCCGTCTTTGCCGCACGTGCCGGCCCAGGTGTCGAAGTCGGACCCCACTGCGTCGACGAGCCGCAGCGTTTCGGGGCCGTTCCCGATGAGCTGCGCCGCCCGCACCGGCTCGGTGATCTCACCGTTCTCGATCATGTACGCCTCGGTGATGCCGAACACGAAGTCGCCGGTGGCCGTGTTGACCTGTCCGCCTCCCAGCGCGACGCAGTAGATGCCGTAGGGCGTGTCGCGCACGATCTCGTCGGGGTCGTCGTCCCCCTGGAGGAGGAAGGTGTTCGTCATGCGAACCATCGGAAGGTCCTGGTAGGTCTCGCGCCGACCGTTCCCACTGCTCGGGCGCCCGGCCTTGCGCGCGCGCACGAGATCCCACATGTAGTCGGTCAGCACGCCGTTTTCGATGAGCACGTTGCGTTGCGCAGGCGCGCCTTCGTCGTCGATCGAGTAGGTACCCCACTCGCGCGCGTACGTGCCGTCGTCGACGAGCGTGATCAACGGTGACGCCACCAGTTCGCCGACACGGCCGCGGAACACCGATGCGTCCTTGTCCACGAGGTCGGCTTCGAGGCCGTGGCCACACGCCTCGTGGAACAGCACGCCGCCCGCACCGCGCTTCAACACGACGGGGAGACGGCCCGACGGCGCGGGCCGCGCGCGCAACAACGTGAGCGCGCGATCGGCCGCGACGCGCGCGACCACTTCGGGTTCGATCTCGTCGAACAACTCGAATCCGGCGGTTCGCCCGGGCGCTTCCATCCCTGTGTGCAACCCAGTGTCGCCCTCGGCCACGCAAGTGACCATGAACCGCGTGCGGACCTGGTCATCCTC
>JBEVIU010000022.1:0-12399 GCA_040510575.1 Acidimicrobiia bacterium
GGCGTCGATGGCGCCATCCACCGCGGCGCGGGCCACGAGCTGCTCGACGCGTGCCGAGAGCTCGGCGGGTGCGCCTTCGGCGACGCCAAGGCCACGCCGGCGTTCGCGCTCGCCACCCAGTACGTCATCCACACCGTGGGACCGATCTGGGAAGGTGGCCGCTCGGGCGAGGCGCGACTCCTCGCGAGCTGCTACCGACGTTGCCTGGAGGTGGCCGACGAGCTGGGCGCCCGCTCAGTGGCGTTCCCGGCCATCAGCACCGGCGCCTACCGCTATCCGGTCGGCGAAGCCACCAAGATCGCCGTCACCACGGTGCGCTCGACGATCACCAGCGTCGAGCTGGTGCGCTTCGTCTGCTTCGACCCCGCGGTGCACGAGCGCTACCTCCGCGAGCTCCGCACCTGACCGACCGCGTGGCTACAGCTCGATGAGGTAGCCGTCGGGATCGCTCACGTAGGCGTACGGGATCCCCGGCGCGTGGTTGCCCCGCTCGACGAGCTTGCCGCCGGCCGCCTCCACCTCGACGATGGCGCGTTCGAGGTCGTCGCGGTGCTTCAAGCGGAAGCCGAAGTGGTCGACGCCACCGCGGGCGCCCGCGTCCTCGGCCCGTTCCGCGTCCTCGTTGATCGTGATCGTGTCGTAGGCACCAGGTGTCCTGAGGAACACCATGGTGGGGCCCGAGCGGTACTGCTCCTCCATGCCGAACACGGTCTCGTAGAACAACAGTGAGCGTTCGAGGTCGGCCACCACGATGTGGAGGTGCGTGAGGCCTTCGGTTTCGATCATCGTTCCCCCCGGTTCGATGGGCTCGGGTACGTGGTCGTCAGCTGGCCCGGCGACTCGTCTTGCGGTGGTCGAGGAAGTCGACGAGCACGTAGTCGCCGAGGTTGTCGGCATTCGTGAAGAAGGCACGACCGCCGTTCACGCTGGTCATGCGCTCGACGAAGTCACGCAGGTAGTAGCTCTCGTCGAGCATGAACGTGTTGATGCGGATGCCGTCACGCGTGCACCGCATCACCTCTTTGAGGGTCTCTTCGATCGTCTCGTGCGACGGCGGGTACTGGAAGTACGGGTCGCCGCTCGGGAGGATGTGCGCAGTGGGCTCACCGTCGGTGACCATGATGATCTGTTTCGTGCCGCTCTGACGGCTGAGCTGCTTGCGGGCCAGCAGCAGGGCGTGGTGCATGTTCGTGCCCCACTCGAAGTCCCAGCTCATCTCCGGCAGCAGCTCGGGCTTCACTTCACGCGCCACGCGCCCGAACGACACGAGCCCGAAGTAGTCGCGCGGGAACTGGCTCGTGATGAGCGAGTGCAGCGCCATCGCGACCTTCTTGGCGGGCAGGAAGTTGTCGCGCATCGGCATCGACAACGACACGTCGAGCATCAGCACCGTCGCCGAGCGCGTGAGCAGCTCGGTACGTTCGACCTCGAAGTCGTCGGGCGAGAGCCGCACCGGCGTACCTGCGCCCGAGCGCCAGATCGCGTTCTTCACCGTCTCCTGCACGTTCAGGTGGAACGGGTCACCGAACTCGTACGGCTTGTGCTCGTGCGCGTGCTCGTTGCCCGCGCCCGTGCGCTCCACCTCGTGACGTCCCGCGCGGTCCTTGAGCAGCTTGCGGTAGATGTCGCTCAGCGCCTTGTTGCCGATGGCGCGGATCGCGCGGGGTGTGAGCTCGAGCCGACCCTCGCGCTGCTCGATGAGCCCTGCTTCCTCCAGCATCTTCGTGAGCTCACGGAGACGCGCAAGCGACTTCGCCGCGTCGTCACCCAACAGCTCGCGGGCGCGGTCGAGGTCGACTTCCGCCAGCTCGCCCGGCTGGGTGGCGGAACGCATGAGGTTCTCGAGGTCGTCGAGGTCACCGAGCGTGTCGAGCAGGCCGGGCATCTCGCCGAACTGCAGCGGGTTGTCGCCACTGAAGCGCTGTGAGCGGTCCCAGGGCAGGTTCGGGAACGCCTGCTGCAAGTTCTGCGACAGCTGCTCCACCTGCCAGCGAAGGTCCATGTCCTCGAGCAATGAGTCGGACAGCGCCTGGAGCTGCGCGCGCTGCTCGGGTGACATCGAGTTCATGAGTTGTTGCATCTGCGCCATCGACTGCGCCATCTGCTCCAGCAGCTCGTCGAGGGTCTGCGGGTTGCCCGGGAAGAATTCGCCGTGGCGGTCCATGAAGCCGTCGAAGTCGGGCTCCTCGCCGCGTTCACGCTGCTCGAGCATCTGGTTCAACTCGTTCATCATGTCTTTCATCTGCTGCATGCGCTCGGGGGTCAGGTTCTGCATGCCCTCGGCCATCTGGTTGAAGTAGCTCTGCATGAGCTGCTCCTTGAGCTGCTCCATCAGCTCTTCGAACCGTTGGCGCGCCGCGTCGTCCATGAAGTCGTAGTTCTGCAGCGCTTGCACCTTGCCCGCGAGGTCGGGCGGCATCATGTCGAGCTCCATGCGCCGGTTGTCGGCCGCGCCCTCGACGATCTCTTGACGGCGTTGGTCGCCCGACGCGGCGGCTTCGTCCACGCGTTGGTCGATGCCTTCGCGCTCCATGTCGACCACTTCGTCGAGCTGCTCCGCGATGTCGTCGTACACACCGCCGAGGTCGCGGTTCTCGAGCTCCTGACGACGGCGCTCGCGCAGCTGCTGCAGCATCTCGCGCAGCCCCATGAGCTCTTCGTTGTTCCGGTCGCGGAAGCCCTGCTGCATCATGCGACGAAGCGCGGCGTTGAGGTCACCGTGGTAGAGGAGGTCGTCGCTCATCTCGTCGAGCAGCGACTCCGCGTCGAGGTCGAAGCCGGTCTGGCTGCCGTCCCACGCCGAGTAGCGGTTGCCCGAGTCCTGCCCTCGCCGGAACCACTTCATGCGCTCGGCCTCATGCGCCCAAGCTACCCACTCGCGTCAGGGTGTCACCGTGGGTCATCCGGGAGTTGTCGCGCTCTCCGCCACCGCCTTCACGCGCTCCAGCGTCTGGCGCATGCCCTCGTCGTTCACCTTGCCGCGCTGGGTACCCCGCAGCTTCCAGTACATCCGGGTGCCGGCGTTGTCGCGCAGCTCGAACGACTCCGTCACGTCGGTGCCGCCGTTCGCCGGCTCGAACTGGTAACTCCACGTGTTGATGGGCTTGTCGGCACTGCCCACTGCGAACGTGAACTCGCGGCCGGGCTCGCACGCGATCACGGTGCACTTCGTCCAGTAGGCGAGCCAGGTCATGCCCGTGCGGCGTACATGGCCGCGGAACCGGGCCCCGACCGCCGGGCCGGTCGCACCGTCGATCCACTCGGCTTCGAACGTCTCGGGGCTGAATCGCCCGGTGTTGGTGACATCGCTCACGAGCGCCCAGACCGCCTCGGGCGGGGCGTCGATGTGGAGGGTGACGGATCCACGCATGGCCGCAGCGTACGACTCGCGTTCTCGTCCTGCCGCCGAACAGAATGGCGACGTGGTCCGGGCCCGCTTGCTCCTCGTGGTCGTCGCCTTGGCGGTGCTCGCCACCGCGTGCTCCCGCGGCGACGAGGCGGGCAGCCTGCCCACGCCGAAGCCGGGGTTCTGCGAAGCCGCGCAGCGCTACGACACGCGGGTCGAGAAGGGCGCCAAGCTCGACGAGCAGATCACCATCGTCGAGAAGATGGAGCGCAACGCGCCGAAGGACGTGGCGGCAGACACCGCCACCTTTCTCCGCTCGTTGCAGAAGCTCGCCGAGGGCGACCGGTCGGTGGTCGACAACCCGAAGGTCGCCGACGCGGTGCACAACGTGAACCGCCGCGCCATCAATGGCTGCGAGTTCTTCAAGAAGGAAGTCGGCAGCGGCCTCTGACGACTAGCCGCGGCCGCGGTAGGCGGCGCGGCCGCCGACGGCGTCCTTGTTGAGACGCTTCGAGAGGTGCAGCCCTTCGAGCACGAACTCGACCGCCGACGCGGTGCCGGCCGGCGTCTCGCCCACGTCGAGGTCGGCAAGCGTGGCGCGCAGCGCGGGCACGTCGGCGAGCAACTTCGCGTACTCCGACGACGCGATGTCCTCGCCCGTCACGACCACCTGTCCACCGTCGAACGCGGTCACCACGTCGGTGAGCTTCTCCGGACGGGTGCGGGCGCGGAACGTCTCGAGCACCGACGCGTTCACGATGCGGTCGAGCACCTGCTCCTCACGGCCGTCGTCGACGGTCTCGAACTCGAGCTTGCCCGCGGTGCTCGCGACCAGGGCTTCGAGGTCGCTCACACGCGGCACCACTTCGCTCTCACCGTGGCGCAGCGAGCGGCGGGTCGCGTTGGCCACCAGCGTCTCGTAGTTCGCGATCGAGAGCCGCACCGACACGCCGGAGCGCTGGTTGATGTGCGGCGAGCGGCGAGCCTGCTGGCTCATCTCCGCCACGATCTCGGTCATGAAACCCGGCACCTGCACGTTGAGATCGTCGGCGGTGAGCGGGTGTGCCTCCTGCTTGATCACCGCGGCTTCGAGCTCTGCATCGAGCGGGTAGTGCGTCCGGATCTGCGCGCCGAAGCGGTCCTTCAGCGGCGTGATGATGCGGCCGCGGTTCGTGTAGTCCTCGGGGTTGGCCGACGCGAGGAGCATCACGTCGATCGGGAGGCGGATCTTGTAGCCACGGATCTGCACGTCGCGCTCTTCGAGCACGTTGAGCAGACCGACCTGAATGCGCTCTGCGAGGTCGGGGAGCTCGTTGATCGAGAAGATGCCGCGGTTCGTGCGCGGGACGAGCCCGTAGTGGATGGTGAGCTCGTCGGAGAGGTAGCGACCCTCGGCCACCTTGATCGGGTCGACTTCGCCGATGAGGTCGGCGATCGACGTGTCGGGCGTGGCCAGCTTCTCGCCGAAGCGACGGTCGCGGTGCACCCACTCGATCGGCGTGTCGTCGCCGCGCTCGGCGATGAGCATGCGCGCGTGGTGCGAGACCGGCGCGTACGGGTCGTCGTTGATCTCGCTGCCGGCGACGATGGGCATCCACTCGTCGAGCAACGCGGTGAGCGAACGGATCATGCGGGTCTTCGCCTGACCGCGTTCGCCGAGGAAGATCACGTCGTGTCCTGCGATGAGCGCGTTCTCGAGCTGCGGGAGAACGGTCTCCTCGTACCCGATGACGCCGTCGACGAGCTGCTGGCCCTCGGCGATGCGCGCGAGTGCGTTCTGGCGCACCTCTTCCTTGACCGGGCGCGAGGTCCAGCCGCTGGCCTTCAGCTCTCCGAGCGTTCCGGGACGTGACATACGGCGGTGCTCCCGTGATCGAAGGATCGGTCCTTCGCGCAGGGTATCAGCGGTCCCGCGAACGGTTCCGGGAGCGCCGCCGCACGTCCGCTTGGTCAGCCCTCCTCGATGATCCCGCACGCGATGCGCGCACCGCTGTTGCCCGTCGGGTCGGTGACGAGGTCGTCCTGGGCCGCGTGGATCACGAGCGCGCTTCCGTTGCCGTCGAAGATCGTCGACCAGCTCTGGGTGAGCGTGAACCGCCCGGTCGGCGTGTTCAGACGACCCGCTCCCGCCGGATTCACCGTGAGGTTCGGCAGGTCGCCCGCGTGTGCGCCGTGGGTCGGCGCGGGATTCGGCGCGACGAACGGGTTGTGATGGCTGCCTGCGCCCGCGAAGTTCGAGGCGCAACTCCCGGTGTTGTGCACGTGGATGCCGTGCAGGCCCTCACTCAAGCCCGTCGCCTTCACGTTGACGTGCACCGTGCCCGTCGCGTCCTCCGTGAACGTGGCGAAGCCGACGGTGTCGCCTGCCAGGTTGGTGAGCGTCGCCGAGCCGTGCGACGCCCCGTTTCCAGCGCCCGCCGTCGCGGTCATGATCGCGAGCCCTCCGAGTGCGGTGAGCACGACCAATGCCGTCAAGGTGGGGAGTCGCACTCCCGACCACCGGTTCCGAGCTCTCATGTCTGTCTCCTTCTCCTGCATCCGAGCGACGCGGATGCGCCCTCTCTCCGACTGACGAGGAATCGGGGTCTCCGGGTGACAGGCGCGGCGAAATTCCCGTCGCGACCGGCTCGGACCAGGCTCACAGGTCGTCGAGCAGGACTGCAGCGTCCATCTCGGGGGTCTCGGCCTCCGAGGGCTTGCGCCAATCGGTGGCGCGCGCCAGCCAGATGGCGATCACGAGGAGCAGGGTGGCGATCGCCATCCCGAAGGCGACTCGCCCCGAGTCGTACGACACGCCGGGGCCGCCTGCGAACGACACGTCCACCGCGGGAATCGGCGCGGTCCCTCCACCGCTGACGACCAACGCGCAGGGAACCTGTCGGCTGCAGTCCACCCGATCGCTCCCCACCGGTTGATCGCGGAGCGCCACCCGGAGGCTCGCGGAGCCGTCGGCGTCGACCGTCGCACCGGAGGGCGAGCCGAGCGAACGGCACCGGGCGGTGCCGCTGGTGGCCGGCGCGGCGCACAGCGCGAGATCGGCGCGCGCATCGGGCGCGAAGTCGTTGAGCTCCACCGTGACGCGGTGGCCGGACGCGATGCCGTCGGGCCTGGGTGTGACACGCACTCGGGCGCGGTCGGTCGGCGCGCCGAACACCGTGTGCACGATTGCAGTGGCGTCGTCGTCGGTGATGCGCACCACGCACGCGGCGCCGCGCGCCGAACAGGTCGGCGTCCCGCCGGGGTCGAGGTAGCTGTCGCCGACGAGATACTGGAAGCGCGCGGTGCCGTTCGGGTCGAACAGCACCGGGAAGCGGTTACCGCATTGTTCGTACGCCGCGGCGGCGCGCCCTCCCGGCACCACGCATTGTTCGACGGAGCCGTATGTGTCCGGCTCGAAACCGACCGCGTACACGCGGAGCACCACGCGGGAGTCGAGATCACCGAGCGCGACAGGGGCGGCGAACTCATCGTCGTCCGGCGCGCGCACCTGAACCTCGCGCACGCCAGATGCTTCCTCGAGTGCCGTCGGTGGACGCGCCGCGACAGCGCGACTCACCTCGGTGTCTCCCGCGTCGGCCCCGGAGTCGCTGTCGCTCCCGCTCCCACGAAAGCCCACGGCGACCGACACCAGCGCGACGAGCACCAGGACAGCCCCGATCGCGAGCCCGACACTCATGCCACCGGCACCACGCGCGGGGTCGTCCGAGCGGGCGCGCAACATCGACCCGAGGGCGACGCCGCCCACGACCAGACCGACCACGACGACTCCCGCCAGGAGCACAACGCCCAAGAGCGCGTTCGCCTACGAGGGAGAGCCGGCCGGCGCGCCTGACGCCGGCGGTGCCGGCGGAGGTGCGGTGTCGTCGAGCTGGCGGTTGAGCGTGAGCAGGCGCCCCATCATCGGCAACGCGAGCAGGTTGAGCCCGTGGAGGATCCCGATGATCAAGAGGATGCCGGCGACACGGGCCACTTCGTGCTGGAGCTGCGCGGCCGTGACCGTCTCGCCCCAGTTCCCCTTGGGCTCGAAGCTCATCGTGAACAAGATGTACGACATGAAGATGAGGTAATAGGCAATGTCGGTGAGCACGATGAAGCTCTTGCCGGTGCGCGGGTTGCCCCGGAACACGTCGGCCGCGTAGCTCTTGCCGAACCGTTTGATGAGCGGCCCGAGCCAGAACGCGATCGCGAGCAACACGACATTGGTGAGTACCTCGAGAACCCACCAGTCCATGACGAACGCTCCCTTCTTGTAGTCGGTCGTCGCAACGACCACGGCTGCGAACGCGGCGAACACGCACGCAAGGATGAACGCGCCGTTGCGGCGCTGCCGGGCGCGCCGGCGGTCGTCGTCCACACTCAGTTGGACGCGCGCGAACAGATCGGGGCTGTCCTGCACCCCCGCGGCCTCGCCGGCGAGCGCGGTGCGGAGCTGCTCTTCGAGCGCGCTCATCGCAGTCTCCACGGCAGCTGCGTCTCGGAGCGTCGAGCCGGAGCGTCGAAGTCGTCGGGTACCTCAGCGTCGGCGGCGACAACATCGAGCCGATGCTGCAGCGCGGCGAGTCCGCGCTTGAGGTGGGTCTTCACCGAGTTGCGCGAGCAACCCACCGCGTCCGCGATGTCGTCGATGCCGAGCTCGTCGTAGTAGCGCAGCACCAGGCACTGGCGTTGGCGATGTGGGAGCGTTCGCAGCGCGTCGATCATCCGCTGTTGGTCTTCGCGCAAGGTGATCTCGTCTTCAACCGACGCGACCCGGTCGTCGAACGGCAAGTGGTGACGCATCGAGACGAGCCCACGACGGTTCGAGTCGCGCGCAAGGTTCAAGACGATCGACCGCAGGTACGCGGGCGCCTTTGCAGGGTCGGCGATCCGGTGCGCGGCGCGGGCGAGCCGAATGAATGCCTCCTGCACGAGGTCTTCGGCGGCGTTGCGATCGTCCACGAACAAGCGCGCGAGGCGCACCAGCGACGCACCTTCCTGCCTGAACAAGGTGGTCACCAGGCGATCGACGTCGACGTCGACCCGCGCGGCCGCCGCAGCCGGGGCGGGCAACGAGAGCGCGTCGGCCATGGCCAGCGCGCGCGGCATGCAGGCCGCGCGAAGCGCGTCGGCGATCGCGATGCCCAGCGCGTCACTCACGGTTGCGTTCCCTGCATCGCGTCATTCGTGTTCGCTCGACCGCATTCTGACAGATCGCGGCGGTTCGTGCTCAGGTTGCTGCCGCCACGTCGCGCCGCCAGAACGTGTAGCCCGACACGCCCACGAGCACCGCCGTGTACGCGAGCAGCATCGCGACCGCGCCAACTGGTGAGTGGCTCGACGCGTCCCCCTCGTTCGCCGACCAGGTGAGCACGACGGTCGTCGTGTCGCCCACCAGCCACTTGGCGTACTCGGGGAGCCCACCGCGCACCAGGCTCTCGCCGATGGCGAGCCAGCCCCACGCCACGATGATCGCGGCCACGGTGTTACGGCCGAGCGTGGCGAGCGCGCCGCCGAGCATGGCGGCCAACCCGGTGATCAGGCCGATGCGCGCCATGGCGGCGACCAGCGAACCGATCCACTCGGCGTCGACGCCGGCAGCGGTGCCGTGCGCGAGCACCGAGGGGACGAACGCGGCCAGGAAGAGCGCCTGGAGCCCGAGCGCGATCGCGATCGCAAGTATTCCGGAGGATCCGATGCGTGCGGCGTGCAGGCGCACCCGACGCGGCTCCCACGTGAGCGCGGTCGTGACCGTTCCGGCCCTCCACTCGGCGCCGACCACTGATGCGCCGCCGAGCAACCCACCCAACACGAGGAACAGCGCCGCGGCCGGGAGCGCGCCGTCGCCCTTGCCGTCGGCCATCCACCAGTCGGTCATGACGGCAGGGTCCTGGCCGCCCTTCGCCGCGAGCGCGGCGAGATCCAGGCCGCGGCTGGCGAGGAACTCGACGACGCCTGCGATCACGATCATCACGAGGGCGAGCAGGATCAGGACCCGTACCAGCCGGCGCTGCAACGCCCGGCGCATCTCGATCACCAACAGGTTCACGCCACCACCTCCAGCACCTCAGGGAGCTCGTCGGCCGCGGTGAGCTCGAGGAAGCGCTCCTCGAGCGAGTGCTCCGCGACGCGCAGTTCCGACACCCAGAGCCGTTCCGCCGCCAGCACTTCCGTGACCCGCGCGCTGTCTTCGGAGCCGACGCGCGCGAGAAGGTGGTCGTCGCACCGCTGCACCGCGATGCCGGCGCGCCCGAGCGCGGCCGCGCCCGCCACGAGGTCGGCGACTCGAACGACGAGCTCGCCGTCGGCGCGACCGAGCACCTCGTCGACCGTTCCCGTCGCCACGCAGCGACCTCGTTTCAAGATCGCAACGCGATCGCAGGTCTGCTCCACCTCGGCGAGCAGGTGGCTCGACACCAATACGGTGCGCCCCTCGTCGCCCAGCGTGCGCAGCACGTCGCGCACTTCGCGCATGCCCGCCGGGTCGAGCCCGTTCGCGGGCTCGTCGAGGATCACGAGCGCCGGATCCTTCAACAACGCAGCGGCGAGGCCGAGGCGCTGGCGCATGCCCAGCGAAAAGCGACGGACGTCGTCGTCGGCGCGCTCGCCGAGGCCGACCCGCTCGAGCATCGCGTCGACGCGCGGCGCCGGGATGCGATCGATGGCACCGAGAAGACGCAGGTTCTCGCGCGCGCTCATCGTCGGGAAGAACATCGGCGTCTCCACGATCGAACCGACCCGTCGGATCGCGTGCGGCAAGGCGACGCGCACGTCCTCGCCGAAGAGCCGCACCTCACCGCTCGTCGGTCGGACGAGGCCGAGCAGGCAGCGGATGGTCGTCGTCTTGCCCGATCCGTTCGGGCCGAGGAAGCCGAACACGCCCCCCTCGGGCACTGACAGATCGAGCCCGTCGATGGCAACGACACGCCGCGGCCCACCCCGCCTCCTGGCCTGCCCAGGTCCCATGAGGCGTCGGCGCGCGTACTCCTTTCGCAGGCCGTCGATCTCGATCACCGGTGTCATGTGACCCCCTCCTCGTCCCGTCGCGCTCACGTGCCCCTCTCTCACCGACGAGCGAACGGCCGCGGCGGGTGACGCGCCGGACGAGAAATGTGCGACGATCCGCGACATGGACGGTCCGCACCTCATCTGTGAAGGCCCGGCGGTGGGCGAAGGGCCGGTGTGGTGTGCACCACGCGACGGCCACGACGACGGCGAGGGCACCGTGGTGTTCACGGGGGTGGCCGCCGGCGTGGTCTCGCGGGTGTGGCCCACGACCGGCCGGGTCGAGCAGATCGCCGACACCGCGGGTGGGCCGAACGGCGCGGTCGCGGCAGTCGACGGCGGCTTCGTCGTCACCCAGAACGGCGGGCTCGACTTCAACGCGTTCGGCATGTCGGGCCTGCCGGCCCCCCGCTCGATCACGTCGGGCCTCCAGCACGTCACCGCCGACGGCGCGGTCTCGTATCTCACATCCGGCGCGACCCAACAGCCGAACGACCTCTGCGTGGCGGCCGACGGCACCATCTACTTCACCGACCCGCCGGGCTTCCCCGTTCCCGTTCCGCCCGCGGGCCGCGTCCTCGCGCTGGAACTCGACGGCACGCTGCGCGTCGTGGCCGATGGCTTCTCGTACTCGAACGGCATCGCGCTCGAGGCCGACGGCGAGACGCTGATCGTGGTCGAAGTGGGCGGGGCGATCGGCGCCGAGGTCGGCTTCGTCCGACTGCACCCCGACGGCTCACGTGAGCCGTTCGCGCCAGGGCGTCCGGGCGACGGCTTCGCGCTCGACGTCGACGGGCGCATCTACATGGCCGGTGGTGGGCCGATGGTGTGCGTCTACGAGCCCGACGGCACGCTCGTCGGACAGCTCGACCTCGACCCACCTGCCGTCACCGCCACGAATTGCTGCTTCGGCGGGCCCGACTTCCGGACGCTCTTCGTCACCGACCTCGGTGCGCCGTGCCACGTCGTCGCGTTCACCGACATGCCGACGCCCGGGTTGGCGATGCACCCGTGGCCCGGCCCGCGCTGACGGTCGCGCCGGACGCGCTCGTTACCGTTTTCACAATCCCACTTGGCGCCAGATCGGCCACTAACTTCCCGGCCCGTGGCAACGACAGAAGAAGCGGTCTCGACCGCAGACCAGAAGGCCGGCGCCGACGCGGCCGGGGCGCTGTACCGCTACGAGGGCGCCCCCGTCCCGTTCCCCAAGAACCAGGGTCACTTCCTCCTGCGGTTCTGGCGCTCCGCCGTCGGCAAGAAGTGGGTCATGGCCGTCAGCGGGATCATCCTGCTCGGCTACGTGCTCGCCCACATGGTGGGCAACCTCAAGGTGTTCCTCGGCGAGGAGCACCTGAACCACTACGCCGAGTGGCTCCGCGACCTCGGCGAGCCCGTGTTCCCGCACAGCGTGGTGCTCTGGGCCATGCGCATCGGGCTCGCGCTCGCGTTCGTGTTCCACATCGTCGCGGCGGCGCAGCTCACCCGGATGAACCACAAGGCCCGTCCGGTCAAGTACCAGTCCAAGCGCGACTACGTCGCTGCGAACTTCGCGTCGCGCACGATGCGGTGGACCGGCGTGATCATCGCCCTGTTCGTCGTGTTCCACCTCGCCGATCTCACGTGGGGCAGCGCCAACCCGAACTTCGTACGCGGCGATCCGTACGACAACTTGTTCAACAGCATGGAGCGTGTGCCGGTCGCGATCGCGTACATCCTCGTGATGGTCGCCCTGTCGTTCCACATCTTCCACGGGGCGTGGGCGATGTTCAACAGCCTCGGGATCAACAACCCGAAGTACAACGACTGGAAGCGCGCGTTCGCCGCCGGCGTCGCGCTCCTCATCCTCGTCGGCAACGTGAGCATGCCGTTGCTGATCGTGACCGGGGCGGTGTCCAGGTGAGTTTGGTCGGATCGTTCGACGCTCGGATCCCCGACGGGCCGATCGAGCAGAAGTGGGACCAGCACAAGTTCGACGTGAAGCTCGTGAACCCGGCCAACAAGCGCCGCTACGAGATCATCGTGGTGGGCAGCGGGTTGGCCGGCGCGTCGGCCGCCGCCACGCTCGGCGAGCT
>JBEVIU010000023.1:0-15123 GCA_040510575.1 Acidimicrobiia bacterium
ACTTTGCCCGGCTCGCGCGTCTCCAGCTCGACCGTCTCACGCAGCAACGTGTCGCGGATTCGCACGGCCATAGGGGGCGAGGGTAGTTCCACCGATGTAGGGCGACGACGGGTTCGGGCAACCAGACGGCCGCGACGATGCCGTCCGCCAGGCGGATGCGAGGGCTCGCCGTGCGCGCAGCTGGATCCCGACAAATGCGTTGACAACGAACGTACGTTCGTCTACGATGATGGGACGCCGCGAAGGTCTGGCTCATGACCTTCCTCTCTGGATCGAACGCTCGTGTCGCCGCGATGTCACTGCGGTCGCGTCACGGGTCTGTGCTCGGGAGGAGGTCAATCGTGTTGCACGGCTGCGCGTCCACCGAAGACACCGCGTCGAGGCTGCGCTCGCTGCGCGACGACCTCGCGTCGTTCGAGCCCGGTGTGCACTCCGCCGAGAGCTGCGCGCGGTTGGCCGAGGAGTTCGCAGCGACGGCCAAGGCATGCGAAGCCGCTGCCGTGCGCGCCATCGCTCGCGCGGCGAAGAGCGGCGAGCATCGCACGCGCGGCCACGCCGACGCCGTCGACTGGGCTGCAGCAGTGGCCGGCTCGACCACCGGCGCGGCTCGCGACGCGCTCCGCACCGTGGCCACCGTCGACGACTGCCCGGACACTCGTGACGCATTGCTCGCTGGCGCGGTGTCGTTGTCGCAGGCTGCGGAGATCGTGAAGACCGAGGCCGAGGTTCCGGGGAGCGAGCACGAGCTGTTGGAGCTGGCGCGTTCGTCGAGTTCGGGTGTCGTGCGCGAGCGGGCTCGAAAGCGGCGGCTGGCCGCGGTGCCGGTCGACGACTTGTATGCGAAGCAACGCGCCGCGCGCTGCTTCCGTCATTCCAGGAACGACCTGGGCAATGTGGTGTTCCGTGGCGAGCTCACCCCTGAGGTCGGGGTCGCGTTCGCGAAGCGGCTCGACGCCGAGACCAAACGGGTGCACCGTCAAGCGCGCCGCGAGGGAAGCACCGATTCGTGGGAGATGCACTCGGCGGACGCGTTCGCGCGGCTGGTCACCGGACAGGGCGCGGCGAAGGCCACGGCGCCCGACGTGATCCTCACGATCGACTGGCGAACGTTCGTCACCGGCGAGCTGTCCGAGGGCGGTCGCAGTGAGGTGGTGGGGGGTGGGCCGATCCCGCCCGCGGTGGTGCGCGCCATGGCGGGCGACGCGTTCGTGAAGGCCGTGCTCCACGACGGCGTCGAGATCCACAAGGTGCTGCATCTGGGTCGTCACATCCCCGCCGAGATCGCCACCGCCCTCCGCCTCGGCGCACCGCCCGATTTCGACGGGGCCGTGTGCAGTGACGACGGGTGCGGACGTCGTCATCACCTCGAGATCGATCACATCGACCCGGTCGCCAACGGCGGAGCCACCTGCATCGACAACCTCGAGCTCAAGTGCTGGCCCCACCACCGAGCCAAGACGGAAGCCGATCGCCACGACGGCAAGCTCGGCGGCCGTCCCTGTCCCAGCGAGGGCCACGGCGACGGCGACGGCAAGGAGGACGAGCGCGGGCCTCCCTGAGGAGGGGCTCGAGCAGGAAGGGGCCGATCAGGAAGGGGCCATTCCGGGCTTGTCAGGGGCCCCTTCGTTAGGGTAGCCTCACCTCCCGAAGGGGGAGGTCCTGGATGCTGCCCACATTCGTCATCGGTCTCCGGGAAGGGCTCGAGGCCGCGCTCATCGTCGGAATCATCGCGGCGTTCCTCCTGCAGGAGAACCGCCGTGACGCGATGCGCGGCGTGTGGATCGGTGTCGGGGTCGCGGTGGCGCTGTGCCTGGCGGCGGCCGTCGGCCTGCGGCTCGCCTCGGAGCAGCTGCCCCAGCGCGAACAGGAGCAGCTCGAAACGGTGATCGGCCTCGTCGCGGTCGCGATGGTCACCTGGATGATCATCTGGATGCGTCGCCACTCGGCGAACATGCGTGGCGCGCTGCAGGAGCAAGCCGGCGCGGCGCTCGCGACAGGCTCGACTGCCGCGCTCGTCACCATGGCCTTCCTCGCCGTGCTGCGCGAGGGACTCGAGACATCGGTGTTTCTCCTCGCGGTGTTCCAGGATTCCGAAGATCCGGCGCTCTCGGGCGGCGGTGCTGCGCTCGGGATCCTCGTCGCCGTCGGTCTCGGGTACCTCTTGTACCGCGGCGGCGTGCGCATCAACCTCACCCGGTTCTTCAAATTCACGGGTGTTGTCCTCGCCCTCGTTGCCGCCGGTCTCCTCGCGACCGCATTGCACACCGCGCACGAGGCCGGTTGGTGGAACATCATGCAAGGACAGGCGGTCGACCTGTCGTGGCTGGTGAAGCCGGGCACGGTGCAGTTCGCGCTCATCACCGCGATGTTCGGGATCCAGCCGAAGCCCACGACCGGCGAGCTGCTCGTGTGGTTCCTCTACGCGGTGCCGATGGTCGCCTACGTGCTCATCACCCCGAAGCCTCGGGACCGGCCGGCCACCGAATCACCCGGTGACCCGATCGAGACCGCCTCCCGATCCACGCGCAACCCACCAACACTGAACCCGTCCTCATTCAACCCATCGCAAGGAGTCAACTAGTCATGCGACGCGTCGCACTTCTCTGTGGTCTCGCGGTTGCGTTCGTCGGTCTCACGCCGGCGCTCGCGACAGCTGCGAAATCGGTCGAGGTGAAGCTCACCGACGAAGGATGCCCTGCAACGATCAAGGCGTCGGCGGGAACCACGACCTTCGACGTGCAGAACGTCGATGCATCTGCGGTCAGTGAATTCGAGATCCTGAAGAACCATCGAGTGCTCGGCGAACGCGAGAACCTCACACCCGGCCTGTCGGCCTCCTTCACCGTCGACCTCGACCCTGGCACGTACGTGACCTACTGCCCCGGCGGCGACCGAGAGCGCGGCAAGCTCGTCGTGTCCGGGAGGGCCGCATCGTCGGACACCACGGCCGCGGCGAAGGTCGTCGACGTGACACTCAGTGAATTCGAGGTCCGCGCGAAGCCGGCGACGGTGACCGGGCCGTCCGTGAAGCTGGCGGTTCAGAACAAGGGCACGCTGACCCACGAGTTGGTGCTCGTTCGCACCGACGGCTCGACACTGCCGCTCGCGACCGACGGCTCGATCGACGAAGACACGCTCCCCGAAGGATCGTTCATCGGCGAGCTCGAGGACCTCCGCCCGAAGGTGAAGGCGACGTTGAAGGCGGACCTCGTGCCGGGTACCTACCTCGTGTTCTGCAACATCGTGGAAGAGGAGAGCGACGGCACGGTGATGAACCACTACGCGTCGGGGATGTCGACCGAGATCACCGTCCGCTAATCGGCTGATTCGATCAACGCGACCGCCCAGACCGCGATGCCCTCGGCGCGACCGATTGCACCGACTCCCTCACCGCGCTTGGGCTTCACCGACACCGCGCCGCCGACGACTGCGGTGAGGTTCGTGGCCATCGCCGGGATGTGCGGTGCGAGCACCGGCGCTTCGGCGTTGACGACGATGTCGACGTTGACCACCCTCCACCCTTCTCGGTGCACGCGCCCGACGACGTCGACCAGGAGCTCCATCGACGACGCGCCGCGGTAGGCGTCGTCGTCGGCCGGGAACAACGAACCGAGGTCAGGGAGGCCCGCCGGCCCGAGCAGCGCATCGGCCACCGCGTGGGCGACCGCATCGGCGTCGGAATGGCCCAGCAGACCGGCATGGCCGTGGATGCGGACGCCCGCCAGCACCAGCGGCTCGTCGCTGTCGTCGACACCATCGCCCGCCGCGAACGCGTGGACGTCGTACCCGAGGCCGACCCGGATGCTCATGACGGCTCCATGCTCAAGAACGGTCCTCCCGAACCCGCAGCAGCGCTTCCGCCACCACCAGGTCGGCGGGCGTGGTGATCTTGCGGTTCCTCTCGTCGCCCGGGACCACCACGACGGTGCCCCCACGCGCCTCCACCAGCGCCGCGTCGTCGGACGCGTCGCCGGCGTCCGCGTGCGCATCACGCAACACGCCGGCTCGAAACGCCTGCGGGGTCTGCACCGCGACCAGTTGTTGGCGCGGGAGCGTTGCGTGCACGCGCGCGCCGTCGACCTGTTTGATCGTGTCGACCACCGGCACTCCGGGAACCGCGGCGTCGGCACCGGCGCGCACCGCGTTCACCACTGCATCGAACAGCGCCGACGACGCGAGGGGTCGCGCCGCGTCGTGCACGATCACCACGTCGACGTCGGCGGGCACCGCGGCGAGGCCGGCGCGCACAGAGTCGCTCCGCGTGGCGCCACCCGCGACGACCGCGTCGACGGCGATGCCGTCCCACTCGGTGCCCGGTGCGAGCACGAGCACGACACCATCACTCGCGTCGCGTGCTGCAGCGACCGCACGGTCGACGAGTCGCGCGCCGCACAGCATCGCGAACTGCTTGGGTGCCGTGTCGTCGTCAGTCGCGTAGCGGGCCCCGCGACCAGCGGCGACCACGATCACCCAAGTCGTCGACACCGTCACTGGCTTCACGACCCGCGCGCAGGAATGCCTGGCGCTACGACTTGGCCGCGGCCTTCTTCTTCGCTGGCGCCTTCTTGGCCGGCACGTCCTCGCTGGCGAGCACCTCGTCGAGGCGGGTCTCGGCGGCCTCTTCGTCGACGTTCAGCGCGAACGTGAGCTCCGAGACGAGGATCTGACGGGCGCGGGCGAGCATGCGCTTCTCACCCGCCGACAAGCCCTTGTCGGCCTCTCGGATCGAGAGGTTCCGCACCACTTCCGCGACCTGGTAGATGTCACCGCTCTTGAGCTTCTCGACGTGGTTCTTGAACCGGCGCGACCAGTTGGTGGGCATGCGCGCCTCCTTCTTGCGGAGGACTGCGAACACCTCTTCGACCTCTTCGTCGTTGATGACGTCGCGCAGGCCGATCTCCTCGGCGTTGTCCGCCGGCACCATCAGCGTGAGGTCGCCGTAGGCGAGTCGCAACACCAGGTAGTCGCGCTTCTCGCCGAAGGCTTCCTTCTTCTCGCGCTTCTCGATCGTCGCTGCACCGTGGTGGGGATAGACGACCTTGTCACCGACGTCGAACGCCATGTTGCTCCTCGTGGATCCGGCCTCACGCAACCGCGGCGAGTCGATGACTCAACGTCGACGGGTGGGCCTGCACGAGCGTGGATCGCTCGTGGACGACCTGCCACCGCTTGTCGCGGCAGGGGTCAAGGATACCAGAGCCCCGGTCGATCCCTTTCCCAGCTCTGCGCAGCGCCGTCCAGGGCCCGGACGGAAATCTCTACATCAGCACCGACAACGGGTCGATGAACGATCAGATCCTGAAGGTGGTACCAAGTTGACCTCTTCCACTGCGCTGCCCAACCAGACCGCAGCACCCCAGACCGCAGCACATCGGAGCCCCGCTCCTCCGGCGAGCGCGCCTCCGCCGCGTCGAGGCACGCCCGACACCCGCGGCGTCGCTACGCTTCCCGGTGGCATGACCGAGCGTCGCATCCTCGAGACGACACAGCTGCTCGGCGCCCTCCCACCCGCGGCACTCGAGACGTTGCGGTCGGCATCGAAGCTCCGCGACGTGGCTCGCAACGAGGTGCTCTTCCACCAGGGCGACTCCGCGGCCGAGCTGTTCGGCATCGTGTCGGGGCGCATCGCCATCCTCACGAAGTCGCCCGACGGCCGCGAGTCACTCGTCGCGGTGCTCGAGGAGGGCTCCCTCTTCGGTGAGCTCGCACTCTTCGACGACGGCCCTCGCTCGGCCGATGCCCGCGCGCTCGAGCCCACCCAGCTGCTCGTGGTCGAGTACACCGCAGTGCGTGACGCGATCCAGGAGCACCCTGCGGTCCTCTGGGTGATCGTGCGCATGTTCGCTCGACGCCTGCGCGCGACCGACGACTCGCTCGCCGACGCGGTGTTCCTCGACGTTCCTGCTCGCACCGCGAAGAGGTTGCTCGAGATCGCGGGCGACGCCGAGCAGTTCCGGCTCCCGATGACCCAGGAAGACCTCGCCGGCCTCGTGGGCGCGAGTCGCGAGCGTGTGAACAAGGCGCTCTCGCTGTTCACCAAGCTCGGTTGGCTCGCCGTCGAAGGGCGCAACCGGTACCGGATCCTCGACCGCGCCGCGCTCGAAGACCGCGCCACGCTCTACCCCGCCTGAGCCGACGCACGCCGGCCGGGCTACGGCACGTAGAGCCCGAAGAACGCCAGGGTCGCGTAGCCGAACAGCGCCACCGGGAGCAGCACGTACACGATCCGCTCGACCAGGCGCGACGCGGCGAGGTCGGCCAGGGCCAACACGAGTGGGAATGCGAACAGTGCGTACCGCTCGAGCGAGTCGAGGTTCTGTGACGTGACCGCCGACGCCACCACGACCGCCGCGAACACGCCGTACGCGAGCGGCCAGCGTCGGAACACGACCACCACCAGCACGACCAGCAGGACCAACCACGGAACGTGCAACGCGGTGCCGACCCGGCCGTCGAACCCACCTTCGACCGCGTGCCACATCGTCGTGAACGGATTGGCGAACGCGCCGTGGAGACGCGCGGAGGTCTGCACGCGGTACGGGAGCAGCGCGTCGTCGTACTGCGATCCGACCCAGAGCAGGTAGAGCAACGAGCCGACCGGCGCCGCGACCACGGCCGCGACGCGTGCAGCCGCGCTCGACGCGCGTGAGCGCGACTCCACCGACCAACTGCTCCACGCTTCGACCGCGATCGGTACGGCGAGGAGGAAGCCGGTCGGGCGGCAGATCCCGACGGCGAGCGCCGCGGCGGCGGCCCACCACCATTGCCCCTTCCGCATGGCCAGGAACGCGGCGATGGCGAGCGCGATCGCCAGCGCGTCGCTGTACCCCATCACGAACACGAACGCGGGTGGGGCGATCGAGAGGAACCACGCAGCGCGCGTCGCGAGGCGCTCGTCGCCCCGCTCCCAGCGCACGAGGCGATACAGCAGCAGTGCCGCGACCAGGGCGGCGACGTTGGCGATCACCACCAGCGCGGCGCGGTCGCCGATCACCGTGCCGAGCCCGCGCGCCAGGAGCGGGAAGCCCGGAAAGAAGCGCAGGCTCTCGGATCCGAGCGCGCCGTAGCCCCGCGACGCGATGTCGGCGTACCACGAGCCGTCCCACGCCAGCAGACCCTCGTGCACGGTGCGCGCCACGATCGCACGGCCCGGCCGGACCTCGTCGGCGACGTAGTGCGCGTAACCCAGCGCGCCGAGCACGACGACCCGTGCGGTGATCCACGCCGGCACCGCGGCCAGCAACGCCTGCTTCCACGTACCGGCATCGCGAGCGCCCGGGTGCTCGCTCACGACGCGGGTCGTCGCCGCCGGATCCACTCGGGTCACGGTGTGCGCTACGGCGTGAGGAAGGCGAGGACGCGGCGCCAGGCGTCGGCGGCGTCGTCGGAGCGGTGGGACGCGCGCTCGGGCACGTGCACGAAGCCGTGCTCCGCGTCGGGGTACACGACGACCTCGCAGTCGGGCCGGTCGGCCCAGGCAGCGCGGAGTGCCTCGACGTCGGGCTCGGGCGTGTAGGGGTCGCGACCGCCGATGATCACGAGGGTGGGGCACACGTCGGCGATGTCGTCGAGCGGCTGGCGGGTCGCCGCGCCGACCCAGTCGTCCGGCACGCGAATCATTCCGTAGAACGCAACCGCCTTGTCGAAGCGACCCGACGCCGCGGCCTTGAGCGCCTGCATGCCACCCATGCAGAACCCGACCACCGACACCTCGCGCACATCGTCGTGCACGACGAGGTAGTCGGCCGCGATCTCGAGGTCACCGACCTGCACGTCGTCATCGAGCTCGCGCACGTAGGCCATCCGTGCGGTGGGTTCGGCCTCAGAACGCACCGAGACGGGGGCGCGCACGAACGGCTCGGGCGCGAGCACCGCGAACCCGTGCGTCGCAAGGCGACGGCACAGATCGTCGAACAACGGGCGCAAACCCATGATGTCGGGATGCAAGACGATGCCCGCGATCGGGAGCCCGTCGGGGCGGGCGTGGATCGCGTCGACGGTCGCGCCGTCGGCACCCTTCAGCGTGATGTGCTCGACATCGACCTCGTGCGGACCCGGCTCCAACTCAGCCACGGACGACCCTCTCCTCGTGCATCGACGGTTACAGCGACGGCTTCCTGTGCATCGACCTCAGCATCGCTGTCTGCATCGGCTGCTAGACGTAGCGCTCGAGGATGCTGGTCTCCGCCAGGCGGGACAAGCCTTCCTTGATCGCTCGGGCGCGTACGTCGCCGACGCCGTCGACCTCGGTGAGGTCGTCGAGCCCGGCGCGCATGATCTTCTGCAGGTTCGAGAACCGCGCCACGACGTGGTCGGAGACGATCTCGGGGAGTCGGGGGATCTTGTGCAGGAGACGGAACCCGCGGGGCTGCATCGCGCCGTCGACCCCGATGTCGCTGGCGAGGTGGAGGACCCTGGCCACCTCGTGCAGGTCGAGCAGCAGTTCGTCGTCGAGGGTCGCGAGCTCGTGCATCACGTTCGCCAGCTCGACGCCGGGCGACGACTCGAAGTAGTCCTTGGCCACGAGGCGACGATCCTCCTCGACGCCCCCCATGAGCTCCTCGAGCTGCAGCATGACGAGACGGCCGTCGGCGCCGAGCTCCACCACGTAGCCCTCGATCTCCTCCGACACGCGGCGCACCATCTCGGCGCGCTGCAGCACCGTGGCCACGTCGCGCACCGTGACGAGATCTTCCACTTCGAGCGCGGAGAGCGAACCGCTCACGGAGTCGAGGCGGATCTTGTACCGGCCCAGGATCTGCAGCGCCTGATCGGCGCGCGCCAGCACCTGCGGGATGGGCTCGAGCGTGTGCTTCTGGCCCTGCCGGTGGATGGTGACGACCGTCATGTCTTCCGACACGCTGATCACCGGCACATCGATCTGACGGCCGACGCGCTCGGCGGTGCGGTGGCGGGTGCCGGTCTCCGAGGTGGGCACGTTGGGATCGGGCACGAGGTGCACGTTCGCCCGGGCCACGCGCGAGCAGTCGGCGGCGAGCACGATCGCGCCGTCCATCTTGGCCAGCTCCGACAGCCGTTGCGGCGTGAACTCGGAATCGAGGAGGAACCCACCCGAGCACACCGACAGCACGTCGGGCCCGTCGCCGATCACGATCAGCGCGCCCATGCGCGCCTGGAGGATCCGGTCGAGGCCTTCGCGGAGTTGGGTGCCCGGCGCAACGAGGCGCAAGGCGCGCATCATGGCTTCCGAGCGCGTCGCTTCCGAGCGGGATTGGGCGGGCACGGTCGGCTCGTCCTCTCGGTGGTCCAATCAGAGCCAGGAACGCCCATCACGATACCGCAGGCCCCTGTTTCGATCATCGGGCCGAACGATCGGCGAATCCGAGACCGTGTTCGAGCGCCTGGCGCACGTCGATCACCTCGATCGTGTGCACACCCCGAACGGTGGGCGAGCCGGGCGGCACCAACGCCCTCGTGCTGCCGAGCCGGGCGGCCTCGGCGAGGCGCCGTTCGACCTGGGGCACCGTGCGGATCTCACCACCCAACCCGACCTCACCCACAGCCACCGTGCCCTCGACCGTGGGTCGGCGCTCGCGCGCGCTCGCGACCGCCAGCAGCAACCCGAGATCGACGCCGGGCTCGGCAACCCGAAGGCCGCCCGCGATCGACGCGTACACGTCGTGACCGCTCGTCGAGACCTGCGCATGCTGCTCGAGCACCGCGAGCAACATGCCGAGCCGGCCGGCGTCGATGCCCGACACCGAGCGACGCGCCGGCACCGATGTCGAGACGACGAGCGACTGCACCTCGACGAGCAGCGGCCGCGTGCCCTCGAGCACGGCCGCGACCGCCGAGCCGGGTGCGTCGACGCGCCGATCGACGAGGAACCGGGCCGACGCGTCGGGAACGTCGACGAGGCCGTGCTCACCCATCTCGAAGAGGCCGAGCTCGTTGGTGGATCCGAAGCGGTGCTTGAGCGCGTGGAGCAGGCGGAGCGCGTGACCACGATCACCGTCGAACGACAGCACGGTGTCGACCACGTGCTCGAGCACGCGCGGCCCCGCGAGCGTGCCCTCCTTGGTGACGTGACCGACCATGAGCGTTGCGAGGTCGCGCTCCTTCGCCTGCTGCACCAGCCGGTACGCGCAGTCGCGCACCTGCGACACCGAGCCCGGTGCGCCGGGAAGGTCGGGGTCGACGACGGTCTGGATGGAGTCGAGTGCGAGCACGTCGGGGGCGATCGCGTCGACGTGCGCGAGCACGTGGGGCAACGAGGTCTCTGCCACCACTAGCAGGTTGGCTTCGAGCGCGCCGACCCGTTCGGCTCGCTGGCGGACCTGTGAGCACGACTCCTCGGCGGTGACCAGGAGGCAGCGCACACCACTCGCCGCCATCCGACCCAGCGCCTGGAGCAGCAACGTGCTCTTGCCCATCCCCGGCTCGCCGGCAAGGAGGGTGACGGAGCCCGGCACGAGACCACCGTCGAGCACGCGATCGAGCTCGCCGATGCCGGTGGGGAACGGTGTGGCCGCGCCGGCGTCGACGCTGGTGATCGGCGCCGGCGCGCCGGTGCCGCCAAGGCGGGCCGAGGGCGACACGGGAGACGCGCCCCGGGTGGCCGGCGCCGCTTCCTCGACCAGCGTGCCCCACGCCTCGCACGCCGGGCACCGCCCGAGCCAGCGCGGCGTGTCGGCGCCGCACTCGCCGCAGCGGAAGATCGTGCGTGCTCTCATCCGCCGGACGCTACGCCGGGGGTACGACGTTCATGCGCCAATCCGATGAGGTCAGTTCGGGCGCGAGTGGGGGTCGAACCGGGGAATGGGCGCGCGGGCCCGCGCCCGGCGGCGACTGTGACGGCCACCGAACCACACGACCACGGCGACGACGAGGAGCACGACCGCCACCAGGATCAGCACGATGCGGCGCGTGTCGCGCACCGACGTGCTCGCGTCGATCGCCACCCGCTGCCCGCTCACGCCGGTGACCGTCGTCGACGAGCCGGGCAGGTTCACGACCACCTTCACCGTGAGCGCATCGCGGATCTGCTGCAGCAGCGACCCGTCGATCGCGGCGGGGTCGACCTGCTGGTTCGTGAGCGCGCCGACGAGGTCGGGGTCGGCGGCGATGCCGGTCTGGATCGCGGCGAGGTCGATCGCACCGGTCACGTCGTAGCTCGTGGAGAGCAACCCGCGATCCCTGGTCGCCTGCGCGTCGCGCAGCGGGCCGGAGTCGCCGCTCAGCTCGCCGATGATCCCCGCCACCTGATCGGGCGACGTGAACGCTTTCGACAGGCGGATCGACGCCGAGCCGTCGTCGGCGCGCTGCCACGAGCCGATCTTCCAGCCCGCGGTCTCGAGGTTGGCGATCCGCACGCGATCCTGGAGCTTGGCGTCGCCCGCTTCGGTGGCGCTCACCGCCTGCGCGTCGAGCTTCACGTCGAGGGTGACGACGCCGCTGCCGTCGTCGTGCACGTCGACCGTGACCGTGGCGTCGACCTTGCACCCGACCAGCAGGATCGCGAGCGCGACGAGAAGGATCGACAGGCGTCTCACGAGGCAGTCACGCTACCGAAACGAGTGGCCCGCGCCAGGCGCGGGCCACTCGAGTCGTGTCAGTGGGGCGCTCGCCCCGCTACTAGCTGCCTTCGGCGCTCCCGGCCAGCTCCACCGGCGGGGGCTCGATGCCCTCGATGGTGCGGAAGACGATCTCGTCGTCGAGGGCATCGACCACGATCGTCTCGCCGGCGTGGAATTCCTTCCACAGGATCTTCTCCGAGAGCGGGTCCTCCACGAGCCGCTGGATGGCCCGGCGCAGCGGCCGAGCACCGAGCGCGGGGTCGTACCCTCGCGATGCGAGGAGCAGCTTGGCGTCGTGGGTGAGCTCCAGCCCGATGCCCTGGGCCTCGAGCTGTTCCTGCACCCGCTTGATCTCGAGGTCGACGATCTCGGTGACCTCTTCACGGCTCAGCTCGTTGAACACGATGATCTCGTCGATGCGGTTCAGGAACTCGGGCCGGAAGTTGCGCTTGAGCTCCTCGGTGACCTTGTCCTTCATCTTCTCGTAGGTCACCGCCTCGTCGGCCTTGCCGAAACCGATCGCCGTCTTGCGCAGATCGGCCGTACCGAGGTTCGACGTCATGATGATCACGGTGTTCTTGAAGTCGACGGTGCGACCCTGCGCGTCGGTGAGCCGCCCCTCTTCGAGGATCTGGAGCAGCGTGTTGAACACGTCGGGGTGCGCCTTCTCGATCTCGTCGAAGAGCACCACGGAGAACGGCTTGCGTCGCACCGCTTCGGTGAGCTGGCCACCTTCGTCGTACCCGACGTAGCCGGGAGGCGAGCCGACCAGGCGGGACACGGTGTGCTTCTCCATGTACTCGCTCATGTCGAGCTGGATCAGCGCCGCTTCGTCGCCGAACAGGAACTCGGCGAGCACCTTGGCGGTGTGGGTCTTGCCGACACCGGAGGGGCCGAGGAAGATGAACGAGCCCGACGGCCGCTTGGGGTCCTTGAGGCCCGCACGCGTCCGACGGATCGACTGCGACACCGCACGCACGGCCTGGTCGTGACCGACGATGCGCTTGTGCAGCTCGTCCTCCATGCGGAGGAGCTTGGCCGTCTCCTCTTCGGTGAGCTTGTAGACGGGGATGCCCGTCCAGAGCGCGAGGACCTCGGCGATCGACTCCTCGGTGACCTCGTTGAAGAGGTCGACGCCCTCGGCGCGCCATTCGCCTTCCTTGGTCGAGCGCTGCTCGAGCAGCTCCTTCTCGCGGTCACGCAGCTTGGCGGCGCGCTCGAACTGCTGCGCGTCGATGGCGGCTTCCTTGTCCTTGCGCGTGGTCGCGATCTCGTCTTCGAGCTCGCGGTAGTCAGGCGGTGCCTGCATCCGACGGATGCGCAGGCGCGACCCCGCCTCGTCGATGAGGTCGATCGCCTTGTCGGGGAGGTGACGATCGGAGATGTAGCGATCGGCGAGGTTCGCCGCCGCGACGAGCGCCTGGTCGGTGATCGTGACCCGGTGGTGCTGCTCGTAGTGGTCGCGCAGCCCCTTGAGGATCTCGATCGTGTGCGCGACCGACGGCTCCTCCACCTTGATGGGCTGGAAGCGACGCTCGAGCGCGGCGTCCTTCTCGAGGTGCTTGCGGTACTCGTCGAGCGTGGTGGCACCGATGGTCTGCAGCTCGCCGCGTGCGAGCATCGGCTTGAGGATGCTCGCGGCGTCGATCGCGCCTTCGGCCGCACCGGCACCGACGAGCGTGTGCAGCTCGTCGATGAACAAGATGATGTCGCCGCGGGTCTTGATCTCCTTCAGCACCTTCTTGAGGCGCTCCTCGAAGTCGCCGCGGTAGCGGGAGCCCGCGACCAGCGCGCCGAGGTCGAGCGTGTAGAGCTGCTTGCCCTGGATCGTCTCGGGCACGTCGCCCTGCACGATGTCGCTGGCGAGCCCCTCGACGATGGCCGTCTTGCCGACGCCGGGCTCGCCGATCAGCACCGGGTTGTTCTTGGTGCGGCGCGACAGCACCTGCATGACGCGCTCGATCTCCTTCTCGCGCCCGATGACGGGGTCGAGCTTCTTGTCGCGCGCGAGCTGCGTGAGGTTGCGGCCGAACTGGTCGAGCACGAGCGAGCCCGACGGCTGCTCCTGACCCGAACCACCGGCGCCCTGCGGCGCGCCTTCCTTGGCGCCCGCGTAGCCGGAGAGGAGCTGGATCACCTGCTGGCGCACGCGCGAGAGATCGGCACCCAGCTTCACGAGCACCTGCGCGGCGACGCCTTCGCCTTCGCGGATCAGCCCGAGGAGGATGTGCTCGGTGCCGATGTAGTTGTGGCCGAGCTGCAGCGCCTCACGCAGCGAGAGCTCGAGGACCTTCTTCGCGCGCGGCGTGAACGGGATGTGCCCCGACGGCGCGGCGCCGCCGTGACCGATGATCTCCTCGACCTGGGCGCGGACGGCTTCGAGCGAGATGCCGAGCGACTCGAGTGCCTTCGCGGCGACGCCCTCGCCCTCGTGGATCAGGCCGAGCAGGATGTGCTCGGTGCCGATGTAGTTGTGGTTGAGCAGGCGCGCTTCTTCCTGCGCCAGGACGACCACTCGACGGGCTCGATCGGTGAAACGTTCGAACACGGTGGGGATCCGCCTCTCGTCAATCGGATGGACGCTCCACGCTCGACGTGCGCACGAGGGTGTGTCGCCCGGGTGCGTCGACGGGCGCAAGCGTCATGTTTGCAGTGTAATCGGCCTCTGCTCACTGCTTCTGGCCCCACCGTCTCCGGCGAGTGAAGCGTGGCAGGTGTCTCAGGGTTCAGCGCCTCCGGCTTGGAGATTGTTCCCGTCCCTGCGTAGCGTTGCGCCATGACAGGGCAGGGAATCGCCTCGCAACCGTCCTCGCCCGTCGATCTCGAGCCGCTCTCCTCCGATCTCGTACGGGTCGAGGCTGCGCTGCGGGAAGCCGTCCAGACCCCCGACCCTTTTCTCGGCGATGTGGCCGCCCACTTGATCAGTGCAGGTGGGAAGCGCATTCGGCCCACCTTGACCCTGTGCGCGGCGTACGCGTCCAGCTGGGGTGGGTCGGCACGGACCCCGTCGACGGATGACGCCGTGACCGGCGCAGTGGCCGTCGAGCTCGTCCACCTCGGCTCCCTCTACCACGACGACGTGATCGACGAGGCGGAGACGCGCCGCGGGGTGCCCAGCGTCAACGCCCGGTGGAACAACATCGTGGCCATCCTCGCCGGCGACTTCCTGCTCGCCCGCGCGTCGTCGCTGGCCGCTTCGCTCGGCGCCGACGTCGCCGCGCTGCTCGCCGCCACGATCGGCGAGCTGTGCCGCGGGCAGGTGCTCGAGCTCCAACACCTCTTCGACGTCACCCGGAGCGAAGACGTCTACGACAGCACGATCGAAGGCAAGACCGCCGCGCTGTTCGCGACGTCGTGTCGCATCGGCGGGATGGTCGCGCGCGTCGACGACGCGACGCTCGACGCGCTCACGCGCTTCGGCATGCACCTCGGGATGTGCTTCCAGGTGGTCGACGACGTGCTCGACCTCACGGCCACCGACGAGGTGCTCGGCAAGCACGCGGGGCAGGACCTCCTCGAAGGCGTCTACACGCTCCCGGTGATCTACGCGCTGCGTGACGCTCCCGACCTGCGCGAGCGCCTGGGG
>JBEVIU010000024.1:0-11368 GCA_040510575.1 Acidimicrobiia bacterium
GTCCGAACGGCACGCTGCTCACGGCGTCGCAGTACAACACCCTCTTCACCATGCACGGCACCACGATGGTGTTCCTCGTGGGCATGCCGATGGCCGTCGCGTTCGGCAACTACTTCGTGCCGCTCCAGATCGGTGCGCGCGACGTCGCGTTCCCGCGCATCAACATGTTCGGCTACTGGGTCGTGCTGTTCGGCGGCCTGTTCATGTACTCGAGCTTCTTCATGGGTGGCGCGCCCAACGGTGGGTGGTTCGGGTACACACCGCTCACCAGCACGCCGATCTCCGGTGGTGCGCTCCCCGGCAACGGCCCCGACTTCTGGTGCGTCGGCATCGTGCTGCTCGGCATCGGGTCGACCACCTCCGCGATCAACTTCATCGTCACCATCCTCAACATGCGCGCGCCAGGCATGACGCTCATGCGAATGCCGGTGTTCACGTGGATGATGCTCGTCGTCGCGTTCCTCACCGCGTTCGCGATGCCCATCGTCACCGCGGCGATGATCATGGTGTTCTTCGACCGCAACTTCGACACCACGTTCTTCCTGGCGACGAAGGGCGGTGATCCGCTGCTCTATCAGCACCTCTTCTGGCTGTTCGGCCATCCGGAGGTGTACATCCTGATCTTGCCCGGCATGGGCATCGTCTCCGAGGTGCTGCCCACCTTCTCGCGCAAGCCGCTCTTCGGGTACTCGGTGGTCGTCTTCTCCGGCATCGCGATCGGGTTCCTCGGTTGGGGAGTGTGGGTGCACCACATGTTCGCCACCGGCCTCGGTCCGGTCGCGATCTCCGCGTTCGGGCTCTCGACGATGCTCATCGCGGTGCCGACCGGCGTGAAGATCTTCAACTGGCTCGGCACCGTGTACGGCGGCGCGGTGAAGCTCACCACTGCGATGTTGTTCTCGTTGGGCTTCATCGCGATGTTCACGCTCGGCGGGCTCTCAGGCGTGCTGCACTCGATCGTGCCGTCCGACACGCAGCAGACCGACACCTACTTCGTGGTCGCGCACTTCCACTACGTGCTCTTCGGTGGACTGATGCTCGGCGTCTTCTCGGGCTTCTACTACTGGTGGCCGAAGATCTTCGGCAAGATGCTGAACGAGCGCCTCGGCAAGGTGAACTTCTGGACCCTGCTCATCGGGTTCAACCTCACCTTCTTCCCGATGCACATCGTCGGCCTCCTCGGCATGCCGCGCCGCACGTACCGCTACGACGAGGGCATGGGCTGGCAGGCGCTGAACATGATCGAGACGGTCGGCTCCTTCGTCGTCGCCCTCGGCGTGCTGGTGTTCCTGGTGAACATCATCTACACCGCGAAGAAGGGCCCGAAGGCGCCTGCCGACCCGTGGGACGGTCGGTCGCTGGAGTGGTCGATCCCGTCACCGCCGCCCGAGTACAACTTCGCCGAGATCCCCCGGATCGAGGCTCGTGACGACTGGTGGCACCGCAAGTACACCGAAGACGCCGACGGTCGTCTGGTGCGGCTCCCTGCTGGTGGCGCGGTCGACGAGGCCGAGCTCGACGTGGCGCAGGTCGAGGCAGAGCACCACATCCACCTGCCGTCGCCGTCGATCTACCCGTTCGTGCTCGCGCTCGGGTTGCCGATCCTCGGCTACGCCGCGGTGTTCCTCAACTTCTGGCTCGTGATCCCCGGTCTGCTCCTGGTGCTGTTCGGGATGTACGCCTGGGGACTCGAGCCGTCGACCGAACCCGAGCCGCCCGCGCCGGCGTCGGTGCCCGACACGGTGGCGGCAGGATGACCACCGTCGAGGAACGCCCCGACGCGCTGCCCGCAGCTCCCGAGGCCGCGCACGCCGACCACGCGACGCACACCGGGTCGACCAACGCCAAGCTGGCGATGTGGCTGTTCCTGTCGTCCGACTGCCTGTTCTTCGGTGCGTTCATCAGCACCTTCCTGCTCTACCGCGACCGTCCGGGCCAGACCGGCCCGACGCCGAGCGACCTGTTCAACATCCCGTTCACGTCGATCACGTCGTTCATCCTCCTGATGAGCAGCCTCACGATGGTGCTCGCCCTCGCGGCGATCCAGCGCGGCGACATGCGGCGCTTTCGCATCTGGCTGATCGCCACCGCGTTGTTCGGCGTCACGTTCATCGGTGGGCAGATCTTCGAGTTCACCGAGTTCTCGCGCCAGGGCCTCAACATCGACACCAGCCTCTTCGGCTCGAGCTTCTTCGTGCTCACCGGCCTGCACGGCACGCACGTGGTGATCGGCATCATCTGGTTGATGTCGCTGTGGGGCCTGTCGATGCAGGAGCACATGGGCCAGGGCGACGCGGAGCGGGTCGAGATCGCGGGTCTCTACTGGCACTTCGTCGACGTGGTGTGGATCGTGATCTTCACCGTCGTGTACCTGGTCCCGAACTAGTGAGGCAGCGATGAGCACCGAGGGAACTGCCGCACCCGGCACCGTCGCCACCACCGCGTCGAGCGAGACGGAGCTCGAGCGCTTCGAGGATCTCGTCCCCGACGCCGCCTTGCGCCACGCTCCGGGGCTCCTGCCCGGCGAGCTCAAGGAGCACCCCGACCCGCTGCAGTACGTGATCGTCGCGGTGGTGCTCGTCGTCATCACCGGCATCGAGATCGGCACCTCGTACCTCGAGGGCAGCATCCCGAACGGGCTCCTCATCGGGCTGCTGCTCGTGATGGCGTTCGTGAAGTTCTTCCTGGTGGCCTCGTGGTTCATGCACCTGCGCACGGACCAGCCGGTGTTCCGCCGCTTCTTCATCATCGGATCGATCGCGGCGGTCCTGCTCTATGCGGCGGTCCTGCTCATGCTGCACGTGTCCTTCTGAACGGTTGATCCTGGGCATGCCGCTCGTGCCGTCGGTCGCGGGGGTCCTCGGTGTCGCCGGGCCCGGCTGGACCGCCCACCCCGACGTGTGGTTGGTGTGCGGGCTGCTCGCCTCGCTCTACGCGATCGCGATCGTGCGCGTCGGTCCGCGCATGGTCGGCCCCGCGCAGGTCGTCGTCACCCGCTTCCAGGTCGGGTGCTTCTCGCTCGGCGTGTTCTCGGTGCTCGTGTCGTCGGACTGGCCGATCCACGACGTGGCCGAGCAGTACAACTACAGCGTCCACATGGTGCAACACCTCGTGTTCACCATGATCGCCACGCCACTGCTGTTGCTCGGCACACCGGCATGGCTCATGCGCTACCTGCTCCCGGGCCGGCTCCTCGACGTCGTGCGGGTGCTGGCGCGCTTCGTGCCCGCGTTGTTGATCTTCAACCTCGTGCTCGTGCTCACGCACTGGCCCATGATGGTGAACGCGAGCCTCGAGTCGGGCTGGGTGCACCTCGGGCTGCACATCGTGCTGTTCGTGTCGTCGCTCGTGGTGTGGCTCCCGGTGGTGAGCCCGCTGCCCGAGGTGCCGCGCCTGCAGCCCGTGTTGCGGATGCTCTACTTGTTCGCGTGGTCGGTCGTTCCCACGGTGCCCGCGTCGTTCCTGACCTTCGGTGCGAAGCCGCTGTACAAGTTCTACGAGGGGCACCAGCACCTCTTCGGCTTGACGACGCTCGCCGATCAACAGCTCGCCGGGCTCATCATGAAGATCGGCGCTGGACTCCTGCTGTGGCTGATCATCGCCGTAGTGTTCTTCCGCTGGGCGGCGGAGGAAGAACGGACGAACACGCCACGGCACGGACTCGACGAGTTGGACCGTGAGTTGGCCGAAATGGGGCTGAGGCGATGACGGACACCACGACCCTCGACGACGAGCAGCCGGCCGGCACGGGCCCGGACGTGCCGCACGACGAGCCGATCGCGATCAGCGAGCAGATCGGCACCGGCGCGCACAAGCCGGTGAAGGATCGCCTGCTGCTGCCGTTGCTCGTCCCGGTCCTGAGCGCGATCGCGGTCGGCATGCTCGCGGTCAACATCTCGCGCATCTTCCTCGCCGGTTCCGAAGACGCGGCGCTCGTCTCCGGCATCGTCATCACCCTTGCGATCCTCGGCGGCGCGAGCCTGCTCGCTGCCGCGCCGCGCCTGCACACGTCGTCGCTGGCCATGATCACCGGGCTCATCGTGGTGATCGTGGTGTCGGCCGGGCTCCTCACCCTCGGGCCGAGTCTCGGCCACGAAGAAGGCGGCGAGACCGGCTACGTCGAGCCCACCGGGCCTGCCGTCGGGACCGTCGACGTCGAGGCGCTCGCGACCATCAAGTTCAACGCGACCAACTACGACTCGGCTCCCGGGATCATCGAGCTCGACTACACCGGCGCCAGCGGTCACACCCTCGCGTTCCGCGAGGCGCAGTTCGCGGGCTTCGAGCTCGAGACGCCCGGGCCGCCGAGCAAGGGCAAGGTCGAGCTCGAGGCAGGCACCACCTACGACGTGTACTGCACCGTGCCGGGCCACGCTGAGCAGGGCATGGAGGCGACGATCACCGTCGCGGCATCGTGACCGGCCGGTCTTGACGGGCCGATGGTGATCGGACGGCGTGTGCGCCGCCCGATCGCGCTCGTGATGGGAGTGGTCGTCGTCGGCGGCCTCGTCGCAGTCGGCTGCGGTGGTGGCGACGACGACAACAGCAGTCGTTACGTCGAGCCCAAGGGCCCGGCCGCCGCGACGATCACGATCAAGGCGAGCAACTTCTCCTTCGACCCCGACAAGGTCACTGCCGACGCGGGTGTCGCCAAGCTCGAGCTCGAAGACGCCGGAGGCATCCACACGTTGGTGTTCGACGACGGGAAGGTTCCCGGCTTCCAACTCGAGGTGACTGGCGACGGCACCGACGCCAAGAAGATCGATCTGAAGCCCGGGAAGTACACCTTCTACTGCGACATCACCGGGCACCGCGCGCAGGGCATGGTCGGCACGCTCACCGTCAAGTAGCGCTCGGGCGAGGAGCGGTCGGATCCGCGGCGTGCGGACCCGCGACCACCACACGCAGCGCGCCGGGGACCGCCCGCACGCGCGCCGGAAGCGGGCCGACGCGCTCGCCGCTCGCCCACAGCTCGAGCGATGCATCGAGCGCTTCGATCGTGACGTCGCGGCCGCGCAGCATCATCACAGCGTCGTTGCGCACGTGCGCGCCGCGGAAGACGCCGGGGAAGGTCCGGAGGAACTCTGCACGTGACACGGGCCCGACCACACACACGTCGAGCAACCCGTCGTGCATCGACGCCGCGGGCGCGATCATCATGCCGCTCGCGTAGCTGCGCGTGTTCGCCATCGCGACGAGCCATGCGTCGGTCTCGGTGACGACACCGTCGACGGTCAGGCGAACCGCGCGCGGACGGTAGGTCCGCAACGTCCGCAGCACCGCGATCACGTAGAGCGGGGTGCCCGTGAGGCGCGTGCGTGTGTTCGCCCAACGGTTGGCCTCGGCGTCGAAGCCCGTGTTGGCCACAGTGGTGAACCACTCGTCGCGGCCGTCAGCGGACTCGGCCCGTCCGAGGTCGACGCGCGTCACCACGCCGCCGGCGACGACGCGAAGTGCGGCGGCCGGGTCGCCCCGGGGCAGACCGAGGTGGCGCGCGAGGTCGTTGCCCGATCCCGTCGCCACGATCCCGAGCACGCCGTCGAGCTCCGCCGCGAGCCCGGCGACCATGCCGACGGTGCCGTCGCCTCCACACGCGAGCACCCCGCGTCCGTCGTCGAAGGCGTGCCGGGCGGCCCGCCGGAGGTCGTCGGCGTCGGTGGTGACGTGCACGGCGACGTCGAGATCGGCGGCCGCGATCGCGTCGGTGACACGCGCCAGCCGAGCCGTCGCCCGACCCCGACCGGCGGCGGGGTTCAGCAGCGCGGTCCAGTGCTCGGGCCGATCGGATGCTCGGTCCTCGACCCGTGGTGACGTCATGGTGCCGGGAGCATAGAGAGCGGGGAACGGGTCAGATAGTTTGCGCTCGTGCCGACCGAGCGTGTGCCGTCGAACATCCCGGCCATGCTCGATCAGCGTCGCGTCCCCGCGCACGTGGCCATCGTGATGGACGGCAACGGTCGCTGGGCGCAACGGCGCGGGCTCAAGCGGACCGAAGGGCACGCAGCGGGGGAGGAAGCGCTGTTCGACACCGTCGACGGCGCGCTCGACATCGGCTTGCGCTGGATGACCGTGTACGCGTTCTCCACCGAGAACTGGCGGCGGCCCATCGACGAGGTGCGCTTCCTCATGCGCTTCAACGAGACCCTCCTGCTCAACCGGCGCGACGACCTCAACGAGCGCGGTGTGCGCGTGCGCTTCATCGGCCGGCGCGGTGGACGTGTCCCGAAGCGGGTGCTCCGCCACATCACCGACACCGAAGCGCTGACGGCGCGCAACCGGCGCATGACCCTCACGTTCGCGTTCAACTACGGCGGCCGGGCCGAGATCACCGACGGCGTGCGCGAGATCGCGCACGAGGTGGCGGCGGGTCGCCTCTCGCCCGATCGCATCGACGAGCGCACGGTGGCGCGCCATCTCTACGCGCCCGACATGCCTGATCCCGATCTGGTGGTACGCACCTCGGGGGAGTTCCGGGTGTCGAACTACCTGCTCTGGGAGTCGGCGTACTCCGAGTTCGTGTTCACCGACGTGCTGTGGCCCGACTTCCGCCGCGGCAACCTCTTCGACGCCATCGCCGAGTTCCAAGCGCGCGACCGCCGCTTCGGCGCGATAGAGGACTGACATTCCTCGCTCGCTCACTGACTGCGCCGAAGTGCCTGGTCCGGAGACGTTCGCTCCCGCGCCCCTACGTTCGCTCCCGCGCCCCTACGTTCGCTCCGCTCACTTCGGAAGCTCCACCGAATTACACTTGTGTGATGAGCTTGTACCGGGACCAGGGAGTGGTGCTCCGGAGCATCAAGCTCGGTGAGACCGACCGGATCGTCACCATCCTCGCCCAGGGCTCGGGCAAGGTGCGCGGGGTGGCGAAGGGTGTGCGCAAGCCGGGGAGTCGGTTCGGCGCTCGACTCGAGCCCACCACGCACATCGCCTTCCAGTGCTACCGCGGTCGGAGCGACCTCGACATCGTCACCCAGGTGGAGACGATCGACGCCAACCGGGCGTTGCGCGAGCACTACGGCTGCCTCACCCACGCGGTGGCGATGCTCGAAGCCGCCGACCAGGTCGCCCAGGACCGCGAGCCCAACCCGGCGCTGTACCGGATGCTCGTCGGCGCGTTGCGCACCCTCGCCGACGCGCCGGGCCCGCTCGTCAGCGCCGCCTTCTTCTGGAAGCTCCTCTCGCTCGAGGGGTTCCACCCGATGCTCGATGCCTGCGCCCGGTGCGGGAGCGACGAAGGGCCGTTCCCGGCCTTCGACCTCACCGAGGGCGGGGTGCTCTGCGCGACCTGCGGGCGGGTCGCGGGGCGGAGGCTGCCACCCGAGACGCTCGACCTCGTGCGTCGCATCCTGGGCGGCGATCTCAGGGGGGCGTTGGCCGAGTCGTCGAGCGCCCAGACCCTCGACACCGAACGCCTCGCGGTCTCCTCACTCGAGCATCACCTCGAGCGCCGCTTGCGCAGCGCCGCCCTGCTCTGAGGCACCGCCTTGCGCGGCGTGCTCGCCGAGCGGGGGTTCGCTCGCGAAGCTGTCGCCGAAGGCCTACTGGCGGCGGGACCAGGCCAATGCCGCCCACGGCGAACCGCTGCGCGACCCGACCTGACGTCCGGCCCGGCGCCGCCGACCCGTACGACGAACCCGTACGAGTGGCGAAAAGGCACCCGGCTACGATCGAAACGCTTATGAGCTCCGCCGACCAGATGGACCGCGTCGTCAACCTGGCGAAGCGTCGCGGCCTGGTCTTCCCGTCGAGCGACATCTACGGCGGCTTCCGCTCGACCTGGGACTACGGCCCCCTCGGCGCGTTGCTCAAGCGCAACGTGAAGGACGCGTGGTGGCGCTCGATGGTGCAGCTGCGCGACGACGTCGTCGGCCTCGACTCGGCGATCCTGATGGCGCCGAAGGTGTGGCAGGTGTCGGGTCACGTCGACACGTTCACCGACCCGCTCGTCGACTGCCGCAACTGCAAGGAGCGGTTCCGCGCCGATCAGCTCCCGGCGTCCGGAGCCTGCCCGAACTGCGGCGCCAAGGACTCGTTCACCGAGGCGCGCAGCTTCAACCTGATGTTCAAGACCTTCGTGGGTCCGGTGGAGGACGACGCGTCGATCGCGTACCTGCGTCCGGAGACCGCGCAGGGCATCTTCGTCAACTTCAAGAACGTGCAGACCACCACGCGCAAGAAGCCGCCGTTCGGCATCGCGCAGGTCGGCAAGTCGTTCCGCAACGAGATCACGCCGGGGAACTTCATCTTTCGCACGAGAGAGTTCGAACAGATGGAGATGGAGTACTTCGTGCCGCCCGACCAGGGCGCGCAGTGGTACGAGTACTGGACCCAGGAACGCTTCCGTTGGTATCTCGACCACGGGATCCCCGAGTCGATGTTGCGCCTTCGCCCGCACGAGACCGAGGAGCTCTCGCACTACTCCGAGGGCACCGTCGACGTGGAGTTCGCCTACCCGTGGGGGTGGGGCGAGCTGGAAGGGATCGCGAACCGCACCGACTTCGACCTCAAGGCGCACAGCGAGGCCTCGGGAGAAGACCTCTCGTACTACGACCAGGACGCGGAAGTTCGCTACCTCCCGTACGTGATCGAACCTGCCGCGGGCGCCGACCGCGCCACCCTCGCGTTCCTGCTCGCGGCGTACGACGAGCAAGAGGTGCCCAACGGCAAGGGCGGCACCGAGACGCGCACGGTGCTGCACCTGCACCCGAGGCTGGCGCCGATCAAGGTTGCGGTGCTGCCGCTGTCGAAGAACGAGCGCCTCGTCCCGGTGGCCGACGAGGTTGCGAGCCTGTTGCGTCCGCATCTCATGATCGACGTCGACGTCGCTGGCTCCATCGGCCGCCGGTACCGGCGCCAGGACGAAGTCGGCACGCCGCTGTGCGTGACGGTCGACTTCGACACGATCGACGACAAGGCGGTCACGATCCGCGACCGCGACACGATGGAGCAGACGCGTGTGCCCATCGCCGAGCTGCGCGCCGAGCTCGACGACCGCCTCGGTCTGTGACCTACCTCCTCTGAAGGTGTTGACGTGAGCGACAACTACTACGAGATGCTCGGGGTCGAGCCCAACGCCTCGCGCGACGTGCTGCGCGACGCCTACCGCGCCCGGGTCGACGAGCTGACCGCCGCCCGAGACAAGAAGGGCGTCACCGAGAGCCAGCTCCAGGACAACCGCGCGCAGGTGGCGAAGGTGCGCGCGGCCTGGAACGTCCTCTCCGACCCGTTCCAACGCCAGCGCTACGACGCCCAGGCCGCGGCCGACGACACCACGCCCCACGATGGTGATGGCGGCGTCGAGATCGTCGACGACGATGCCGGGAACGAGGTGCAGCTGACCGGCTGGCGCAAGCTGATGGCACCGCCTCCGCCGAAGCAGGCGAGCGGGGGTGGCAACGGCAAGCAGCCGCCGCCGCGCGGCGCGGCTCGGGAGTCGACGATCCCGCTCCCGCCGGGGATGCAGATCGCGCCGTCGAAGACGCGCGGGATGGCACTGCTGTTCGACCTCGCCGTCGTGCTCGTGATCCTCTACGCGGTGCAGTTCGTCGTGCCGAATCTCATCCAGAGCGACTACAAGGACAAGGTCGACCAGATCGAGTCGGTCGACAAGGCCTCGACCGCGCAGGACGACATCAAGGACGCCAAGAAGTCGATCAACCAGGCCGACCAGGCCATCACGAAAGCCCAGGACGCCGGCAAGAGTCAGGCCGAGAGCGACGCCCAGGACGACAAGAAGAGTGCCCAACAGGACCTGCAGGACGCGCAGAAGGACTTCAACAGCGCGGAGAAGGACTTCAACGAGAAGCAGCGCGCGCAGAACCTGCCGCAGAACGGCCTTCCCGCGAACACGAAGAAGCTCGACGACATCTCGAGTGACCTCCGCGGTGACATCCGCACCACGCAGTACCTCACCGCGCTCGTCACCCTGGTGTTCGCCCTGCTGTACCTCGTGCCCATCACGGTGAAGACCGGGAGCACGCTCGGCATGCGGAGTCGCAAGATCAAGGTGGTGCGCACCGACGGGTCGCGAGCGGGTTGGTACCCGGTCTTCGCTCGATTCGTGGTCCCCGTCGTGATCGCCCTCGCGATTCCCACGCTCGGGCCGATCATCGGCCTCGGCATCGTGCTGTGGGGGTACCGCGACCCGAACGGTCAGGGCGTGCACGACAAGCTCGCCCGCACGCTCGTGGTCGACGCGTAACCTCGAAGCACTCCGCCGTATCCAAGTCGTTTCCAGCCGCGTCACGTTCGAGAGGATCGCCATGCGTTTCGTCCACGCCTTCGAGGAGGGCTCGAAGGAGCAGAAATTCCTGCTCGGAGGCAAGGGTGCCAACCTCGCCGAGATGACCAAGCTCGGCCTGCCCGTGCCGCCCGGCTTCACCATCACCACCGACGCTTCCAAGGCGTACATGGCTGCCGGCGACACGATTCCCGACGGCCTCATGGACGAGGTCGCGGAGGCCCGGGCTGCCCTCGAAGCCAAGATGGGCAAGCAGCTCGGCGACGCCGACGACCCGCTCCTCGTGTCGGTGCGCTCCGGTGCCGCGTTCTCGATGCCCGGCATGATGGACACCGTCCTCAACCTCGGGCTCAACGACGTCTCGGTCGGCGGGCTCGCGAAGCAGACGAGCAACGATCGCTTCGCGTGGGACTCCTACCGCCGCTTCATCCAGATGTTCGCCAAGATCGTGCTCGAGGTCGACGGCGACAAGTTCGAGCACGCGCTCGAAGCGCTCCGCGCCGAGCGCGGCGTCGACACCGATCCCGAGCTCACCGCGGACGACCTCCGCGGCCTCGTCGACCGCTACAAGGCGATCGTGCTGGCCGACGCCGGCATCGAGTTCCCCCAGGATCCCCAGGACCAGCTCGGGCACGCCATCGAAGCGGTGTTCCGCTCGTGGAACGGCGAGCGCGCCCGGATCTATCGGCGCATGGAGAAGATCGCCGACGACCTCGGCACCGCCGTCAACGTGCAGAGCATGGTGTTCGGCAACAAGGGCGACGACTCGGGCACCGGCGTCGCGTTCACGCGCAACCCTGCGAGTGGCGAAGACCTCGCGTACGGCGACTTCCTGAAGAACGCACAGGGCGAAGACGTCGTGGCGGGCATCCGAGCCACGGAGCCGCTCGAGGCGATGCGCAACGAGTTCCCCGAGTGTCACGATCAGCTCATCGCCAACATGGACCTGCTCGAGAACCACTACCGCGACATGTGCGACATCGAATTCACCATCGAGCAGGGTCGGCTGTTCCTGCTCCAGACGCGTGTGGGCAAGCGCACTGCTGCCGCGGCGCTGCGCATGGCGGTCGAGATGCAGGAGGGCGGCCTGATCGACAAGCGCGAAGCCGTCCTGCGCGTCGCACCGGA
>JBEVIU010000025.1:0-16013 GCA_040510575.1 Acidimicrobiia bacterium
TGCGATCGCGCAACCAGTCGAGCTCGAGCCTGCCGGCGAGTGCGAAGTGCACCCGCGCGACCTGCTCGATCGGTGTGTTCGCCGCGTGCGCCACATCGGCGATCGTGAGCGCGCCGAGTGCAGCATCGGACGAGGCCACCAGCTGCGCCAGTGGGCGCGGGACGCCGTCGCCCGCGAGCGCTTCGGTGGCGTCGTCGAGCGCGGCGCGCGCCGTCGGATCCAGCAGGTCGCGCAGACCCGCGACCACCGCAGCCACCGGCGCGCGGAACTCGTCGGTGGTCGGACCGATCGGGAGCGCGTCGTCGTGGCGCACGAACCAGCGCGCCGCGCGCTCGACCAGCCGGCGGATCGTGAGGAACATCCGGTTCTGCGTGGCCACGCTCACCTGGAAGTCGAGCGCGTCGATGCCCGCCCAGAGCGTCGACACGTCGTAGACGTCGCGAGCGATGACGTGCGCACGGGTCAAGGTGGGGAGCGCGACGCCCAGCTCGTCGGCGAGGCGCGACAGGAAGCTGATCCCGGCGCGGTTCACGACCGCGTTCGCCACCACCGTGCCCACGATCTCACGACGCAACGGATGGCTCCGAGCCGTCTCTGCGAAACGCGCTCGGAGCGGCGCAGGGAAGTAGCCGAGAAGCTCGCGTTCGAGGGCGGGATCGTCGGGCACGTCCGAGCCGACGAGCTGCTGCTGGAGGTCGATCTTGGTGAACGCGAGGAGCACCGCGAGCTCGGGCGCGGTGAGGCCACGACCCGTCGCAGCACGTTCCTGCAGCGCTTTGGCGTCGGGGAGACCCTCGAGCGCCCGATCGAGCAGGCCGGCGTGCTCGAGCCGTTCCATCTGCCGTGCGTGCACACCGAGCAGGTCGACGGTCTCCACCGCGGCGATCTCCAACGCGTTCGCCTGCGCCTGGTTGTCGGCCAGCACGAGGGCGGCGACCTCGTCGGTCATCTCGCCGAGGAGCGGATCCCGGTCGGCCGCGTCGAGCACACCTGATCGAATCGCGGCGCCGAGCAGGATCTTGATGTTCACCTCGTGGTCGGAGGTGTCGACCCCAGCCGAGTTGTCGATCGCGTCGGTGTAGATCCGCCCACCACCGAGCGCGAACTCGACCCGCGCCGCCTGCGTGAGCCCGAGGTTCCCTCCTTCGGCGACAACCCGCGCGCGCAGCGCAGTCGCGTCGATGCGCACGGCATCGTTGGCGCGATCGCCCACTGCGAGGTTCGTCTCGCTCGTGGCCTTCACGAAGGTCCCGATGCCACCGTTCCAGAGGAGGTCGACCGGCGCGCGCAGCACCGCGCTCACGAGATCGTCGGGCGTGAGCTCGGTCACGCCGGCGTCGATCCCGAGCACCGCACGCGCTTCGGGCGAGAGCGCGATCGACTTCGCGTCGCGCGCGAACACGCCACCACCGGCCGAGATGAGGGCCGGGTCGTAGTCGGCCCACGACGAGCGCGGGAGCGCGAACAGGCGCTGGCGTTCGGCGAAGCTGGCCGTTGGATCGGGCGACGGGTCGACGAACACGTGCCGATGATCGAACGCGGCGACGAGCTTCACGCGCGGCGACCGGAGCAATCCGTTGCCGAACACGTCGCCCGACATGTCGCCGATGCCGACCACCGTGAGCTCGGCGGCGTCGGCGTCCACACCCATGGCCCGGAAGTGCGATTGGACCGACACCCACGCACCCCGTGCGGTGATGCCCATCGCCTTGTGGTCGTAGCCGCGCGAGCCGCCCGACGCGAACGCGTCGTCGAGCCAGTAGCCGTACTCGGCCGCCAACTCGTTGGCGACGTCGGAGAAGGCAGCCGTGCCCTTGTCGGCGGCAACGACGAGGTAGGTGTCGTCACCGTCGAGGCGCACCGCTCCGGCAGCACCCGCGTCGACCGCCGTCGCGAGCGGGACCGCGCGACCGTCGACCAGGTTGTCGGTGAGGTCGAGGAGCCCACGGATGAACGTGCGGTAGCACTCGAGCACCTCGGCGCGCAGCGCGTCGGGGTCGCCGACGGGCGGCTGCTTCACGACGAACCCGCCCTTGGCCCCGACCGGCACGATCACCGAATTCTTCGCGGTCTGCGCCTTCATCAGCCCGAGGATCTCGGTTCGGAAGTCGTCGCGACGGTCGGACCACCGGATGCCACCACGGGCCACGTCGCCTCCCCGCAGGTGCGCACCCTCGACACGCGGTGAGTACACCCAGATCTCGTGAACCGGCCTGGGGCGGGGCAAGAAGTCGAGCAGCGCCGGGTCGAACTTGATCGCCAGACGTTCGTCGAGCACGTGGTCGTCGAAGAACGCGGTGGTGCGGACGGCCGCGCGCGCGAGTGCAGCGAAGGCACGGAGGATGCGGTCGTCGTCGAGGCTCGTGACCGCGTCGATGTCGCGTTCGAGCTGCGCGCTGATCGCGTCGCCATCAGTTGCGCTCCGAGCGGCTGGGTCGAGACGCGCGTGGAACAGCGCGACGACCGCTCGCGTCGGCGCGGGGTTCGCGACCAGCGTCGCGGCCAGCGTGGCCTCGGTGAAGCGCACACCCACCTGGTGGAGGTACTTCGCCAGCGCGCGCACGATCACCACGTCGCTCGGTTCGAGCCCGGCCGCGATCACGAGACGGTTGAGCGCGTCGTTCTCGATCGCGCCGCTCCACACGCACAGGAAGAGCTCGGCGACGCGTGCCTGCAGCGCGGGCTCGTCGAGCGGCGTCCCCGACACCGCGTGCACCCCGAACGAGTAGATCCACCGAGCGCCGGGACCCGGGCGGATCTCGTAGGGCCGTTCGTCGACGACGACCACGTCGAGCTGGTCGAGCACGGGCATCACGTCGGACAGCACCAGCGGACGACCCGACCGGTAGAGCACCAACCGGGCCACGCCGGGACCGTCATGAGCGGCATCGGAGCCGTGCCGCAAGCGGATGGCGAGGTCGCCCGCCGGATCGAGCGACTCGAGCTCGGCGATGTCGGCCACGGCCTCCGCCGCCGACACGTCGTCCTGATATGCGGGTGGGAACGCAGTGGCCCACACCCGGTAGGCGTCGAGTCCCTCTTCCTCACCGCGTGCGGACTGGAGCGCGTCGGCGAGCTCGTCGGTCCACGCGCGCGCGAGCTCCACGAGCTCACGCTCGAGCGCGTCGACGTCGGGTATCGGGCTCGCGTCGGCGACGGTGATGTCGGAGCGGGCGACGATGGGCAGATCGAGCACCACGTGCAGACGCGCCATCATCGAATCGCCCACGAGCACCGAGAAGTCGACCGACGTGGCGTCGAACGCCTGGAGCAACGCGTCGACGATGGCGGTGCGGACCCGCGTGGTGTACCGATCACGCGGCAGGTACACGAGGCACGACACGAACCGGCCGAACTCGTCGGGGCACGCGAAGAACCGCAGCCGACGTCGCTCGCCGACCTCGGCCACGCCCTGCACGAGTCGTTCGAGCGCGTCGACCGGGAGGCGGAAGAGGAGCTCGCGCGGGAGCGTCTCCAACACGTTCGCGAGGACGCGTTCCGCGTGCTCACCTGCCGTTGCACCCGCCCGCGCGATGACATCGGCCGCCTTGCGGCGCAGCACCGGGATGCGCTCGATGCTGTCGGTGTAGACGGGTGCGGTGTAGAGCCCGATGAAGCGGACTTCGCCCACCGCGCGGCCGCGTTCGTCGAACTGGCGCACCCGCACGTCGTCGAGTGGAACCGCGCGGTGCACGGTCGAGCGCTCGGCTGCCTTGGTGAGCGTGAGCACATACGGCTCGTGAAGGTCCGCTCCCCGAGCGCCCGGATCGCCCAGCGGCCGCCGGCGGGCTGTCCCGAGCGCACCGTCGACCTGTGGCTCCAGCCGGGCGGTGTCGCCGTCGCCGGTGATCGTGTAGCGACAGGCGCCCACGAACGTGAAGTGGTCGTCGATCAGCCACTCGAGGAACGCGGCGGCTTCGAGCACCTCCTCGGCCGGAACGCCAGGCGGCGGCGCGGCGGCGAGCAGCGCCGCACCGAGATCGCGCACGACATCGCGCATCGGGGCCCAGTCGTCGACCGAGATGCGAACGTCTTCGAGCACGTCCTCGAGCTCGAGCTGGAGTCGCGCCAACACACCGGGGTCGGTCTCCCGGTCGATCTCGGCGTGCGCGAGCACGATCCCGCCGTGATGCTGCTCGACGATGCGGTGCACCTCGATTCCGAGTCGCGCCAGGTGCGCGGTGAGGCTGTCGCCGACGAAGGGCATCTCGTCGGCCACGACGTCGACCACCGTGTGGGTCGACGCGTCAGCCGACCCGGCGACCGCAAGGTTGGAATGCGGAGTGGACACACCGACGAACACGCTGCCCGGCAGCCGGCCCGGCGCGAGACGCGCGGCTTCCGCGAGCAGGTCGGCGCCGTCGTCCACGGAGCAACCCTACGGTGGAGTCACATGAGGTGATGCACGGGCAGCTCTCGCGGCTCGGCGTGGAGCCCGACCTCGGCCAGCACCGGGAAGAGCAGCGCGGTGAATCGCTCGAACGCGTCGCACGTGTCCCACACCTCGACCACGACGAAGCCGTCGGGCGTTCGGGCACAGATGTGCGACCGACGGCCCGGCTGGTCGGCCAGTTCGGGCATCAGTTCCATTGCTCGGTCGTACTTCTCGATCGCGTCCTGGAATTCCAGGATCACCGTGATCGACACGTCGCCCCCGCTTCGTCTCGGGATCACCCGCACTCCGTTCGCCGTGAGCGCCCGACTTGGATGACCGGCGAGCAGGACCGGCGAGCAGGACCGGCGAACAGGACTGCCGAGCAGGATCCGCCCCGCGGTCCCGCGCGCGCGGCATCATCTGCACCCGCATCGTGCGGCCCGGCCCGCGCCGACCACGTTCCAGGAGAGTCATCCGTGGATCTCGACCTCACACCGATCGAGATGGAGTGCATGCGGTGCGGGCACACCGAGCCGATGCGCTTCTACGGCTGCTGCAACGCCTGCCGCACACATCTGCAGGCCCGGTTCACCCGCGACACCCGCGACATCGCCGTGGCGGCGTACGAGCCCAAGATGAACGTCACGCCCAACGCCGTCGCCCTGAAGGACGACTGACGAGTCAGACGCGCTTGAGGCCGGCCTTGCTCGCGGCCACCAGCTGACTCTCGACGTCCTGGTACGTGATGGGCAACGTGCCGTCGGTGAAGAGCCCCTGCATCCCGAGCAGGATGCTGCCCTTGAGGGTGTTCACGACGCTCTCGCGTTCGTTGTAGATCGACTTCGAGAGGCCCGTGGTCGGGACGTAGGCGGGCGTGTCCTTCAGCCCGTCGTACGCAGGCTTCCCACCGATGAACATGACGTGCACGACGAGGTCGCCGGCAGGAAGGCCGGCCGTCGCGCCCACCGCGTACTTGCACGACGCGCTCGCCGCCGTCTTGAGCCCCGCCTTGCCCTTGCCGACGGTCGCGCCGTCGAAGGCCTTGGAGATCTCGCTCGTGGTGAGGACCTTGCACGGATCCTTGGTGGCAGCGACCGCGGCCGTTGTGCCGACGAATCCCGACGCCACGAACACGAGGCCGAGCGTCGAGGCGAGCAGGGGGAGCCCACGTGGGGAGAGCCAGGAGAATTTGCGCATCACGTCAACGTATCGGCCGGTGCGCCGCTCCGGTTGAATCCCCCGGTCGATAGCCTCCGCGCGGTGCCCGACGCCCCGCGCGATGCCGTCCCCGACAGCGTGCTCGACCAGCTCTACGCCGTACGTCCCGACGAGTTCGTGGCAACACGCGATCGACTCGCGAAGGAGCTCCGCGCCGACGGGAACGCGGAAGCGGCGGTCGCGCTGCGCGCGCACCGTCGTCCGAACGTGGTGGCGTGGAGCGTGAACCAGGTGGCTCGCTCACGTCGCGAGCTGCTCGAGGCGCTCTTCTCTGCCGCCGACGAGGTCCGCGCCGCGATCAACGTGGGCGACGGTGACGCGCTTCGCGTCGCGATGCGCGCGCAACGGACGCGGGTCGGCGAGCTCACCGACGCCGCGCTGGAGCGCGCTGCCGAGGTGAGCCCCAACGCCGGTGCCCATCGCGAGGCGATCGCCGGCACGTGGGAGGCGGGAGCCGCCGATCCCAACGCCCGGCAGCTCGTGCTCGAGGCCCGCCTCACCGGCGAGCTGCAGCCCGCGCTGGTGCTGGGCGACGACCCGACGCCGGCGCGCCCCGCACCGGCGCCTCGCCGCGGCGGCCGTCTTCCTCGAGCCGCCGATCCGGTGCCCGAGCCGGATTCGGCACCGGAGCGGCGTCGCGCTGCGCTGCCACGCGACGAGCTGGCCCTTCGACGGGCGGAGGACACCTTGGCGGAGGCGCGCAGCGAGCTGGCCGACGCACAGGCCAGCGTCGAAGCCGCCGACGAGGAGCTCGAGCGTGCGACGCGAGCGGCGGCCCGGGCCCACGACGCGCACGATCGCGCGCAGCGCCGGGTGACGCGTGCCGAGCAGTCGGTCGCGGAGCGTCGAGCGCGATGACCGTCGTGCGCTGCGCATGGGCGGGCGACGACCCGCTGATGGTCGCGTACCACGACGAGGAATGGGGCGTGGAGGAGCACGACGATCGCCGGTTGTTCGAGCTCATCACGCTCGAGGGCGCGCAGGCGGGGCTGAGCTGGACCACGATCTTGCGCAAGCGCGACGGCTACCGACGCGCCTTCGCCGAGTTCGATCCCGTTGTCGTCGCACAGTTCGACGCGAACGACGTCGACCGGCTTCTGCAGGACGCGTCGATCGTGCGCCACCGCGGCAAGATCGAGTCGACGATCGCCAACGCGACGCACGTGCTCGACGTGCAGCGCGACGTCGGCAGCCTCGACACGCTGGTGTGGTCCTTCGTCGACGGGCCGATCGTGCGCGGCAGCGACGCGTCGGCCGTGCTCCCGAGCCAGACCGACGAGTCGCGTGCGCTGAGCAAGGAGCTGAAGCGCCGCGGCTTCCGCTTCGTCGGCCCGACCACCATCTACGCGTTCATGCAGGCCGCCGGCCTGGTCGACGACCACGACCCCACCTGCTTCCGCCACCCGACCTGATGCGATCACCCGGGGGCGGAGCCGCCGAGAGCGACGGCGTCGCGCGACGAGCCGGCCGCGGGGTCGAGCGGCACTCCTGTCGGCACGGGGCCGAGCCGGCGCGCCCATGCGAGCACGAGCACCCCACCGACCACCGCCAGGGCGCCACCGAGCACGCCGAGGAACTGCACGCCGACCACCCCGAGCGCGAGGGCACCGAGCGGCGTCATCACGATGCCGGCCCACGGCTCGATCGACTGGTTGAGCGACAGGATCCGACCGTGGAACGACACCGGCGTGTACCGCTGCAGCAGTGTCTTGGCGGGGACGTAGAAGAACGCCACGTCGACGCCCCACAGGAACACACCCACGAACGCAACCGCCAGCGACTGCGTCCCGAGATAGAGCGCAGCGGTGAGTCCTGACACGATCACCGCGTAGGCCACGACGCGCGGCCGCGCGACACGGTCGCCCAGCTTGGCGAGCGCGATGCTCGTGAGTACGAGGCCGACACCGAACACCGTCTGCAGCATCGCGAACACGCTGTCGGACTCGCCGAGCACGTCGCGCACGTAGAGCGGTTCGAGCAGCCCGAACAGCGCCCACAGCAGGTAGACGCTCGCGACCACGACGAACGTCCAGCGCAGTCCTTCGGTGCGGCGGGCCAGGGTGAGGCCGGCGCGAAGCTCTCGCCACGTCGTGTCGGGCTCGACCGTGCGCGGTGCGGGCTCGAGCGAGATGGTGAGCGCCACCAGCGCGCCGACCATGAACGTGGCCGCGTCGGCCAGGAACGCACCTTCGAGGCCCCACCGCTCGTTCACCAGGGCAGCGATGATCGGCCCGAACACGATCGCGACGTTCTGCGCGCCGCCGAGCAACGCGTTCGCGGCGACGAGCTGGTCGTCGCCCACCAGGCGGGGTGGGATGGCGTCGAGCGACGCGGCTGCCAACGCCTCGATCAGGCCCAGCGGGAGCGCGAGCAGGACGATCTGCAGGAAGCTGTCCGCCTGCGTGAGCAGCAGTGCGCTGACGACACCGAGCAGGTTGGCGACGAGCAGCGTCCGCTTCGGACCGAGCCGGTCGATGGGAACGCCGAGCAGCGGACCGAGCAGCGCACCGGGAATGCCGAGGACGACGAAGAGCAGCGCGAGGTCGCCTGCGCCCGCGTCGAACTGGAACGATGCGAATCCCCAGATCGCGATGACCGCGATCCAGTTCCCGATGGCGTTGACCGTTTCGCCCGCGAGCAACAGGCCGAAGCCGCGGGTCCGCAAGAGGCTCACCACAGCACGCTACGACGCGGTGTCGATGGTGGGCATCGGACTTTCGGACCACGACCGGGCGCATAGCGTCGGCCGATGCGATGGGTGGCCTTCCTCGGTGGGATCAACGTGGGCGGTCATCGCGTGAAGATGGACACGCTGCGCAACGAGTTCGCCGCGCTCGGCTACACCGACGTCGACACCTTCATCGCGAGCGGCAACGTGATCTTCGATGCGCCGGGCCGCGCCCGTGCGATCGAGCAGGCCGTCGAAGCGCGCCTCGAGGAGCACCTCGGCTACGCGGTTCCCACCTTCGTGCGCCGAGCGGACGCGGTGCCCGACATCGCAGCCTTCGAGCCTTTCGGGGCGCCGGCCGACGGCGACTCCCTGCACGTGGTGTTCCTCGCCGCCGCGCCCGATGCGGCCGCGGTGCGTGCCACCGAAGACCTGTCGAACGATCAGGACCGCTTCTCGGTTCGCGGTACCGAGCTCTACTGGCACATCCACGGCGGCCTCACGGATTCCAGCGTCAAGACCTCCGTGCTCGCGAAGGCCCACGGGCAGCGCGGCACCGCTCGCAACGTGAAGTCGCTCCGGAAGCTGGCCACGACGCTGTGACCGTCGCCGGTGCTGCGCGGCGCGAGTGGGCGCGAAGCGCCGACGGTCGTCAAGATGGGTGGCGATGACCGACCTGATCTGGGACCGCGAGTGGCCCGCACAGACCTCCATCCTCGTGCTCGCGTTCTCGGGGTGGTTCGACGCGGCATCGGCCGCGACCACAGCGGTCGATCACCTCATCGAGCACACCGGCGCGTCGCGCCTGGCGCACATCGATCCCGAGCGATTCATCGACGCGCAGCAGGTGCGCCCGCAGGTGTCGCTCGAAGACGGCGTGACGCGCGTGATCACGTGGCCCGAGAACGTGATCCACGCCAACGAGCAGTCGGCCGTCGGGCGCGAGCTGGTGCTCGTGTCGGGGATCGAACCGCACTACGCATGGCGTGACTTCGTCGACGTGTTGATCGAGGTGTCGGCCACCACGGCCGCGCAGGTGGTGGTCACCCTCGGGTCCACCGCGGCGCAGACACCGCACACACGGATGCCGATGGTGCACGCTTCGTCGACGAACGCTGAGCTCGTGAGCCGCTTCGGTCTCCACCGCCCGCGCTACCAGGGCATCACCGGCATCGTCGGGGTGTTGCACGCCGAGCTCGACGCCCGACACATCCCCGCGATCTCGATGCAGGTCGGCGTGCCGCACTACGCGTCGGCCACACCCAATCCGAAGGCCGCGATGGCGCTGCTCCAGTACCTCGAGCACGTCACCGGGATCCCGACGGGGCACGCCGAGCTCGGTGACGAGGTCACCGAGTGGGAGCGCATGGTCGACGAGGCCGTCGCCGAGAGCTCGGAGGGCGCGGTGTACCTCCCGCAGTTGGAGGCGCACTACGACCTCCAGGCGTCAGCCGAGATCCCGTCGTCGGACGACCTCGCCGCCGAGTTCGAGCGCTACCTCCGCGACCTCGACGAAGGCACCACCGACTGACCCTCCTCCCACCGTGTTGGTGCAGGGTCAGGTGTGGGGGGCGATGAGGACCTTGCCGGTGGCGGTGCGATCCAGCATCGACCGAAGGGCGGCCGCGGTGTCGTCGAGCGGGTGCACGGCCGAGACGTAGGGCCGCACCTTCCCGCTCGCGAAGAGCTCGCCGATCTCGCGGCGGTCGCGCGCCACTTCGTCGGGCAGGTGCTGACCGAGGGTGCGGATCTCGAAGCCGCGCACGATCGTGCCCTTGAGCAGCACGAGGTTGAGCGCGATGCGAGGGATCTCGCCCGACGCGAAGCCCACCACCACGAAGCGCGCACCGAACGTGGTCGCGCGCAGCGCGGCCTCGCTGTACGGCCCACCGACGGGATCGATCACCACGTCGGCGCCCCCGTCGGTGAGCTCCTTCACGCGGTTCTTCAGATCTTCCGTGGAGTAGTTGATCGTGGCGACGGCCCCCCGCTCCTCACACAGCGCGCACTTCGCCGCGCTGCCTGCCGCGGCGATCACGCGTGCGCCAAGGAGGGTCGCGAGCTCGACGGACGCGAGGCCGACGCCGCCCGCCGCGCCGAGCACGAGCACGTCGTCGCCCGGATGCACGTCGCCGATCGTGCGCAGCGCGTGATACGCGGTCGTGTGCGCGACGGAGAAGGCAGCCGCCGACTGCAGGTCGACGGCATCCGGTACCGCGGTGACGCCGTGCTCACTCGCCAGCGCCTTCTCCGCGTACGCGCCGGTGAAACCGCCGCCGTACACGCGATCTCCGGGCGACCACTGCGTGACGCCGTCGCCCACGTCCGCGATCACGCCGGCCCATTCGCTCCCGGGCACGAACGGTGGCGGGATGGACACCTGGTACTCGTTGGCGACGATCAACACGTCGGGGAAGTTCACCGCCGCGTAGTGGACGTCGACGACCACTTCGCCCGCGCCCGGCTCCGGATCAGGGACTTCCTCGACCACCACGGCTTCGGGCGGTCCGTACTCCGTGCAACGCGCGGCTCGCATCACGGTGACCGTATCGGACTGCGACGCCGGACAGAGGGGCGCCGGACCAAGGGGCGCCGGTCAGAGTGGCGTACGGGCGGAGCAGGTGAGCACGCGCTCGGTGTCGACATCGGGAGCGACGGTCGTGAGCCACTCGGGCGCGCCGACCGCGCGGTCACGCAGCGCCGCGGCGTCGGTCAGCGGTTGGTCGTGCGCGTGACCGGCGCGAGCGATCGTGAGCGTCGGCTGGTCACCCACCAGCACCTCGATGGTCTCCACCCAGGGCGCCAGATGGTTGTCGGCGACCAACGCGGCCGTCGCCAGTGCGACCGGGTCGGGTGCAGTCGCCGGATCGGCAACCAGCGTGGCGACATCGGGATCCGCGAGCGTGTTCTTCGCGGTGTACCGCGAGGTCCACATTCCCGGTTGGGCGTCGGACAGGCACGCCGTCACCGCGTCGAGCTCCTGGGCCACGAGGTCGTCACGCGCCTCGTCGACCGTCGCCCGCAAGCCGGGAGGGACCCATCCGAGCCCGTCGGCATTCCGCACGAATCCCACATCGAGCGTGGGTCCCGCAACGGCCAGCGCGGCGCCGACGCCGACGAGCACGACCACGCACAGCGTGAGCGTGAGCTCGGGCATCTTGCGCGTCGCACGGCGCAGCACCTTCTGGCGGCGCGCCGCGGTGTCGCCGCCGGCGCGAAGCAGGAGGAAGCACGCGACCACCGCGCTGTACGTGAGCCCGTGGGCCCATGCACCGGCACGCAGCGCGGCGAGGATGCCGGTCGGCCCCTCGATTGCGAGCCACCGAGCGCCGGCCACGACCGCAGCGGCGACGCTGCCGATCACGAGTGCCACCACCGCGCCGAGGAGCACCGTGAGCCACGTCACCGGATTGATCAACAGGAGCGCGACCTTGCCGGCGACGCGCGCAGGCACCACGACGACGTCGGCGCTCCCGGCCTTGTGCTGCTCCTCGCGCTGACGGCTCGCGGCGTCGAAGCCGAGCATCACGATCGCCGCGACCGAGCACAGCGCGAGCCAGCCGATCGGCGCGCGCATTGCGGGGAGCGCACCGGCCACCGCGCAGATGGTGAGGAGGTGCACGGAGAGCCAGCGGCCGGAGTCGCTGCGCTGGATCCGCGCGTCGGCACGGGCGCGGTACTCCGCGTACGGTCCGTCGGGCTCAGGACCGAACGCCTCGGAGCCGTTCGGGTCCTCGACGCCCTCGAGGTCCTTCAGATCCTCGATGCCGGTGGCCACACCTGAGGATCGGCATTCGCCGCCGAGAGCTTGACGGGTCAGGCGACGGTGGTGCCGTACATCTCTTTCAAGGGGTCCGAGATCAGCTCGAGGCGCTCACCGTCGGGGCCGGAGAAGTAGAGCGACGACCCGCTCATGCGGTGCGTGGGCACGCCGGCCGCATCGAGCTTGGCCGCGAGGTGCTCCCAGCGTGCGGGCTCGACGGAGATCGCGAGGTGATGCATCCCGCCGAGCACCTCCGCGTAGGGCCCGAGGTCGAGCCCGGGGAAGTCGAAGAACGCGAGGAGGTTGCCGTTGCCGATGTCGAAGAAGAAGTGCGTGCTGCCCTGGTAGTCGCGGTTCTCGAACAGCTCGGTGAGCGGGAACTCCAACAGGTCCTGGTAGAACGCGATCGTGCGCTCGACATCGAGCGACAGCAGCGCGAGATGGTGCACACCACGCGCCGACGTCGGTGGACGCTCGTCGGGTGCGCGCAGGTGCGCGGCACGCATCGCCTCCCATTCTTCGCTGCGATCGACCTCGGCGCCATGCGGGCTCATCGCGCCACCCTACGGGGCAGGGAGCCTCATAGCCTCGAACGGTGCCGTTGCTCCGAGCCGGGCGCTGGGCCCGGCGCACCGTCGTGGTCGTGATCCTGCTGGTGGCAGTCCCTGTGCTGCTCGTGGGTGTGAGCCTGCGGCTGTTCGTGTGGCCGAGCACCGATCACATCGAGCCCGCCGACGCGGTCGTGGTGCTCGCAGGGGGCGACGGCGAGCGCCTCGACCGCGGGCTCGAGCTCATGAGCCAGGGCGTCGCGCCCACCCTCGTGCTCTCGTTCGGACCCGACCGCCTGTGCAACGTCGAGCAGCCGTACCCGGTGGTGTGCTTCGCGCCCTCGCCGGAGAACACCCGGGGCGAGGCTGAGGCGATCGGTCGGATCGCGGCCGAGAACGGCTGGACCAACCTGTTGCTCGTCACTTCGACGTCACACGTGACGCGAGCGCGTCTCCTGGTCGAGCGGTGCTACTCGGGCCGCCTCCAGATGACCGGCGCCACACCGCAGACCAGCGCGCCGGGCTGGGCGTTCGCAATCGCCCACGAGTGGGGCGGCCTCGCCGAAGCCATGGTCGACCGCGACTGCTGACCCAGCTGCGCGCTGGGAGCGCTTCGCGATGATTCGCGCCACCGGAGCCGGTCAGATCATCGACGTTCCGAGCACGAGGAGGATCGATGAGTGGGAGCGCCATGGCAACGGACCGGCTCGCCCGCATGGGCGACGCGCTGACCGCGCACACGACGCGCGGCGACGTGACCGGGCTCGCGTGGTTGGTGGCGCACCGCGGCGAGGTCCACACGGGTGCCGCCGGCACGATGGTGGTCGGCGGTGAGCAGCCGGTCGAGCGCGACACCATCTTCCGCATCTCGTCGATGAGCAAGCCGGTCACCGCGGTCGGCGCGCTGATGCTGGTCGAGGAGGGCGAGCTCCGGCTCGACGACGCGGTCGACGACCTCCTTCCCGAGCTCGCCAACCGTCGCGTGCTCGTCGATCCCGACGGGCCCCTCGACGACACCGTGCCCGCGCACCGTTCGATCACGCTGCGCGACCTGCTCACGTTCCGCCTCGGGCTCGGCTTGGACTTCACCCGGTTCGACCGCCAGCCCACGATCGCGGCGATGGGGATGCTCGGCATGGGCGCGGGTCCACCCAGTCCGGATGCCGCGCCGGAACCCGGTGAGTGGATGCGTCGCCTCGGCACGCTTCCACTCGAGTTCCAGCCGGGTGAACGATGGATGTACCACGTGGGTGCCGACGTGCTCGGCGTGCTCGTCGCACGCGCGGCGGGGCAACCGTTCGAGGACTACCTGCGCGAGCGCGTGTTCGAACCGCTCGGGATGCGCGACACCGCGTTCTTCGTGCCCGCCGACGCGCTCGACCGGTTCGGTCCCTGCTACACGAGCGATCCCAGCACCGGTGTGCGGGACACGTACGACGACGCCGACGGCCAGTGGAGCCGTCCACCGGCGTTCCCGGGTGGCGGGGCCGGCTTGGTGTCGACGGTCGACGACTTCTTCGCGTTTGCCGAGATGCTGCGCAACGGAGGCACGCACCAGGGCACGCGGCTGCTCGCGCGCACGTCGGTCACCGCCATGACCACCGATCACCTCACCAGCGCGCAGAAGGCGGCGTCGGGGCCCGACCCGTCGGGCGCGCAGGGCTGGGGATTCGGCGTGGGTGTGTGGACGCGACGCGCCGGCACCACGTGGTCGGCCGGTTCCTACGGATGGGACGGCGGGCTCGGGAGCACCTGGGCCAACGACCCCTCGGAGGAGCTCGTCGGCATCATGCTCACCAACGAGATGTTCACGTCGCCGGCACTGCCGCCGGTGTGCCTGGACTTCTGGACCGGCGTCTACGCCGCCCTCCCCGGAAGCACTCAGATCCCCTCGAGCAGCTCCAGCGGGAACGGCGGCTGACCGAGCGGACGCACGGCGAGTTGCACAACAGGAGCGGGCTGTCGTCACCCGCGGTGCGACAGCGCCTTGACGCTGTCCATGATCCGATCGGTGGTCTCCGCTCCCTCGGCGTCGTCGTCGATCGCGAGCGTCACCATGCTGGTCAGCGTGCCGACCTGGACGAACAGCTCGGTGACATGAATGGTCAAGTTGGTCCCGTCGGGGGCGGTCAGCGGCAGGCGCACGTCGACGCGGTACGCCGGCCTGCCACCCACCTTGTGCGTCGACGTCCCGATCACGGTGCCGCCCACGGAGGAGAACTGCGGTGAGATCTGGCGGGTGAAGGAGTCCAGCGTCGGTGGAAGTATCCCGACCCCGGCGTTGGTCACGCCGAGGTTGCCGCCAACGCCGCGTTCCGCCATGGAATCGAGGTCAGTGGCATGGAACTTCGTGTTCTTGGTGAAGGACGACTGCTGCGCGGCGTCGAACGCATCGGCAAGTTCAGGGTTCGCCTTCGTCAGTGCCTTCTGCTGGGCCGCGACCTCGCGCTTGGAGAGCGCGTAGACCGTCCAACCGCTCGGATACTCGAGCGAGATCCCGGCCGCTTTGACCTTCGCGCGCGTGTAGTCATCGGCCGCGGTCGCGAGACCGGGATCGACCAGCGTGACCCCGAACGTCGCGACAACGACGACGACCGCGACCGCGAACCGATGACGAGTCCCATGCACCATGGCGCCGATCCTGACCGCAGCGCGACCGCGAAGCAATGACCCTCGCGGCGGATCGGCGGCGCGGCGAGGTCAGGCTGGCGTGACCGATCGGCCACGCCATGGCCGAGACGGCTTACTGCACGATCCTGAACAGCACGCCCGTCGGGTCGGCGCACAGCGCGAGACGTCCGTGCGGTGTGTCCTGGGCAGGCTCCACGACCGAGCCGCCGAGCGCAACGACGCGCTCGAGCGTGGCGTCGGCGTTCTCGGCGCCGAAGTAGATCGACCAGTGCGCGGGCACGCCGTCGGGCAGAAATCCTGATGCGTCCATGATCCCGGCTTCGGCGTCGTCGTCCTTGCCGTAGGTCGTGTAGCGGAACTCGGGCGTGTCACTCATCGCGTGGGTGGGCCAGTGGAACACCTTCTCGTAGAACGCGACCGACGCGTCGTAGTCACGCGCGTGCAGCTCGAACCAGTTCGGCGTGCCGGGCTCGGCGTGCAGCTCGAACCCCGTGTGAGTTCCCGGCTGCCACCCCCCGACCGCGGCGCCGCCGGCGTCGGTGAGCACAACCATCGTGCCGAGGTCCATCACCTCTTGCGGCGGGACGATCACGGTGCCACCGTTCGCGACCGCGGCGTCGGCGGTGGCATGCGCGTCGTCGACGGCCAGGTAGATCGACCAGCCGTCGGGCCCGCCACTGCCGTCGTTCTTCATGCCGCCGGCAACGCGGCGGCCGTCCTTGGCGAAGTTGAAGTAGCCGCCGAACTCGGGCGGGGTCTCGCACGTCCACCCGAACAGCTCGTTGTAGAAGGCCTGGGTCGCGTCCGGGT
>JBEVIU010000026.1:0-21727 GCA_040510575.1 Acidimicrobiia bacterium
GCACCGACCCTGGCCGGCCCGCCCCCGACGCTGGCGGCGCCGCTCGCGGGCCGCGTGGCACCTGCCGACGTTCACCCACTGCGAGCGAGCCCCCGACGAGCCATCGTGGGGATCGCGCTGGTCTCGTTGATGGCGCTGGCGATCGCGATCGGGCTGGTCGCCGGGGGCGGCGGATTCGATCGGGCGCCCGTGGTACCGGTCGTCTCCACGAGTTCCCCGCAACCGAGCACCGCGTCCACGACGACGCCTCCGGCCGTCGTGACGAGTGCGCCGGCACCCGTGGTTGCCCCGACGCCCGCGTGCGCGGGCGGGAAGGCAGAAGGGAAGGGCAAGGGCAAGGGCGGCGCGAAGAAGCAGGACGCCGCGGACTGCGACTGAGGCGCGATCGGGAACGTCGCACCTACCCTGCAACGCGTGAACCTCGTCGGGCACGTGGCGGTGGGCCTCGCCCGGTTCCCTACCGCGGAACCTCCGTTCCTGCTCGGCTGCATGCTTCCCGACCTCGCGGCGATGGCCCGGGTGCGCCTCGGCCCCGCGTCCGGCGCCATGGGCGACGGCGTGGCGCTTCACCACGCGAGCGACGCCGCGTTCCACTCCTCTGCGTGGTTCCGCCAGTACAACCTCCTCGTGCGCGACGACCTGCTCGCGGCCGGCGTCGACCGCGGACCGGCGCGGGCGTCGGCGCATGCGGGGCTCGAGATGCTGCTCGACGGCGGCCTGGCGTCCGATCCCGCGATCGTCGACGCGACCGAGGCCGCGTTCGCGGCTGCGCGCGACCACCGCCCGACCGCGGACGACGTCGCGGCGCTCGTCGACGAACGCGACCGTGACCTCTGGCGCGAGCGCGTCGCCATGATCGGACACGCCGTGCACCCCGGTGCGTACACCTCGACCGACGAGATCGCCTGGCGTCTCCACCGCATGACGCGCGGTCGCGCCCGCATCGAGCTGCGTCGGGATCAGGTGGAGGCGGTGGCGCTCGCCCTCGCGAACCGACAGGCGGAGGTCGTCGGTCAGTCGGGTCTGGTCGTCGCCGGCGTGGTGTCGGCGCTGCCGTAGCCCCCACCACCCGGCGTGAGGATCCGTACGACGTCTCCGGCGCGGAGCTCGACCGTGACCTTGTCGGGCAGGCGCGTCGCGCGCGCTTCGTCGCCCTGCGGGAGCAACCAGTTCTCGCCGGCCTGACCGGGACCGCCACCGTCGAGCCCCCATGGGCGGCTCGTACGTCGCTCGGTGACCAGCGACACGGTGGCGTCCGCCAGCACCTCGAGCTCGCGCACGATCCCGTCGCCACCGCGCCGCGCGCCGGCACCGCCGCTCCCCCGTCGGATGCCGTAGCGACGAACGCGCAGCGGAAGCTCGCGCTCGAGCGCCTCCACGGGGGTGTCGCGCGTGTTCGTCATCGCGGTGTGCACACCGCTCATGCCGTCGGCCCACGGGCGCGCGCCCTGCCCGCCCCCGATCGTCTCGTAGTAGACCCACGAGCGCTCGGGCGTCTCGATGCCGATCAGGACGTTGTTCATCGTTCCCTGGCCGGCCGCTCCCACCGCGCCGGGCAGTGCGAGGGCGAGTGCACCGAGGCACACATCGGCGACGCGCTGACTCACCTCCACGTTGCCGGCGCCGACCGCGACCGGCGCGACCGCGGCGACGACCGTGCCGCTCGGCGCGACCACCTCCACTGCTCGCATCGCGCCACCGTTGGCGGGGATGGTCGGGTCGGTGGCCGCACGCAAGGCGAACTCGACCGCGCTCACGGTGACGGCCTCGACCGCATGCACGTTGCCCGCCCGTTGCGGCGCGCTCCCGGTGAAGTCGAAGCGGACGCGGTCGCCGGTGACCCGGACCGTGACCATCACGGTCGCGGGAACTTGTTGGTCGGGCCGCGGACCAGCCGAGTCGAGCTCGTCGCGGAACGCCCACTCGCCGTCGGGGATCGCCGCGATCGCGGCACGCATCCGACGTTCGCCGTAGTCGAGGAGCTCGTCGAGCACGACGAGCGCAGCCGCGGTCGGGTCGTCGCCGGCAAGCTCGATTGCAAGCAGGCCGATGACGTCGCGCAGCCGCACCACCCCCACCCGGTTGGCCCCGCGCTGCGCCGCGAGATCGCCGCGACGTTCCTCCGGGGTCCTCGATGCCGCGAGGAACCTCGTTTCGACGTCAGGGGTCAGGCGCATCGGCGGCAGCCTGATGCCCTCCTCGTCGATGGTCGTCGCGTCGGGCGGCATCGATCCCGGCGCGATGCCGCCGACATCGGCGTGGTGCGCACGCGTCGCGACCCAGCCGACGAGCCGAGGAACGTCGCCGCCGCGACCGGACGCAGAGTCCTCGACGAAACAGGGGGTCACCAGCGTGACGTCGTTGAGGTGGGTGCCACCCGCGAACGGGTCGTTGAGGATCACTTCGTCAGCGGGACCGACACCTCCAGCCTCGTCTGTGAGGAACGCGATCGCGGCTCGTACCGACGCGGGCATCGACCCCAGATGCACGGGGATGTGCTCCGCCTGCACGAGCAACTCACCCGTGGCGGTGAACACGGCGGCGGAGCAGTCAGCGCGCTCCTTGATGTTGGGGCTCGACGCGGCGCGTCGGAGCACTGCGCCCATCTCGTCGGCGACACCGGCGAGACGCGACACGAGGATCTGGAGCGCGGCGGGGTCGAGCTCAGCCACGAGTGACCACCCACGCTCCCGTTGGGCCGGGTTCGGCCGTCCACCCTCGGGGCACCCACACGGTGCAATCCGCTTCCGCCACGACCTGCGGCCCACGCACGCGCGCTCGCTCCGGCGACGGGAGCTCGTCGACTCGGAGGGCCGGTTGGACCGAGGCCCGCACCCGCAGCGCGACGACCTCCACCGGGACGTCGGTGCGGGCAAAGCCGTTGCGTTGCTCATGGACGTGGTGGAACGCATCCCACGCTGCGACGGGGTCCGACCCTTGCTCGTGCACCACGGTCAGCTCGTGACTCTGACCCTCGTAGCGACAGTCGAGCAAACGCTCCACGTCGACCGTGGTGGTGGGCGCGCCCGCGGCACGAACGCGTTCGACGACGAGCAGTTCGAGCCGATCGAACGCATCAGCGATCGCGGACGCGTTCGCTCCTCCCCGCCACGACTGCACGACCTCCTCGGCGCGCGGCGAGCAGAGCAGTCCGACTGCGGAGAACACGCCCGCGCGCGGCGGCACGATCACCGCTCGCATCCCGAGCGCGCCGGCGATCGCGCACGCGTGCATCGGACCGGCGCCGCCGAACGCGACCAACGCCAGCGTGCGGGGGTCCACGCCTTCCTCCACCGTGACCACCCGCACCGCCTGTTCCATCGCCGCGTCGACGACCGCGAGCACCTGCCGCGCGCATTCCTCGGGTCCTGCGGCGTCGCCCAGGACGCGCTCGAGTGCAGCCGCCGCCGCGGCCGAGTCGAGCACACCGATCCCGGGAAGCGCGGTGCCGGGTGGCAGCCGACCGAGCACGAGGTCGGCGTCGGCCACCGTCGGCTCGAGACCCCCGTGGCCGTAACACGCGGGTCCGGGACGCGCGCCGGCGCTCTCGGGCCCGACCACCAGCGCGCCCCCCACATCGAGCCGCGCGATCGACCCACCACCGGCCCCGATCGTGTGCACGTTCAGCGACGGGAGACGAATGGGGTATCCACCGGCAACGCGCGATGGCGCAGGCTCGGGAACGCCACCCCTGATCAGGCAGACGTCGGTGCTCGTGCCGCCCATGTCGAAGCTCACTGCTTCGGAGTACCCGCACGCCACCGCGACCGCCGCGGCGGCGCGAACGCCCGCCGCGGGGCCGGACACGAGCAGCGATGCGGGATGCGCGGCCGCCGTGCTCACCGGCACGAGTCCACCTGCGGAGGTCATCACGAGCACCTCGTCCGCCAACGACGCGACCGCCGAGAGGTAGTCCGCGCACAACGGCGCCAGCGCGGCATCGACCACCGTGGTGACCGCGCGCTCGTACTCACGGAGCTCGGGAGACACCTCGTGAGACGCGAGGAGCCGCGGTCCTTCGGTGCGGTCGGGGAACGCAGCGCCGAGCGCGGCGAGCACCGCCACTTCGTGCACCGGGTCGAGGTCGGCGTGGAGCAAGCACACCGCGATCGCGTCGACCTCACCGTCGCGCACTGCGGTGATCAGTCCCGCCGGAAGCTGCCCGTCGTAGGGCTCCACCTCGCGGCCCCAGGCATCCAGTCGGCCCGACACCTCGAAGCGGAGCTCACGCGGGACGAGCGCGGGGGGACGGTCGACGTGCTGGTCGTACAAGGAGGGGCGCACCTGACGCGCGATCTCGATCACGTCCGCGAAGCCGTGGGTGGCGACGAGCGCGACACGCGCCAGCCGCCGCTCGATCAGCGCGTTGGTCGCCACTGTCGTGCCGTGCGCAAGTAGGTGAGGTCGGCCCACGCGTTCCGCTCCGTTGGCCAGCCCCAGCGCGTGAGCGACGGCATCTTGTGGTGCGTCGGGCGTCGACGGCACCTTCTCGACGGTGCCCGCGCGCCTGACCGCTGCCCCGACGGTGTCGGGCGCGTCCGATCCCACGACGACGTCCGTGAAGGTGCCTCCGGTGTCGACCCCCACGTGCACGGTCCCACACTCGCGCGCGGGACACGGCGGCGACGGACGACCTCAGCCGTCAGTCGGCGGTCGCGACCCCCGCCGCGCTCACTTCCACCGCTTGGAGCAGGTACCCGCGAGCGCGGACGGTGCGCACCTCGAGCCCCAGCTCGCCGATGCGACGTCGCAGCCGGAGCATGTGGACGTCGAGGGCGTTGCGGGTCGGGCTCCCGCCCGGCCAGGCCCGACGCACCAACGTGTCACGGCCGACCACTGCGCCGAAGCGCTCGACCAGTGCGGCTGCCAGTGCGCGTTCGACCGGCGACAACGTCACCCAACGGCCCCGGTGGCGCAGCAGCCCGTCGACGTCGACACTCGGCGCCGCCAACGTCGTGCCGGCGCGGGCTGCGAGCGTCGCCACCCTCGCGCGGAGATCGTCCTCGGCGGCGGGCAGGCGGATCCAGTCCTCCAGGGGGTCGACCGACGTCGGCGGGACGAGCTCCTCACCGACGAGCAGCAGGCGAGGCATGCCGTTCGCCCGGAGCCGTTCCAGCCGGGCATTTTCCTCGGGCCAGCGCAACAGCACGACGTCGACGGGATCCGCCGACGACGAGACATGGGTGGCCGGGCTCGGGGTCGAGATGTCGGGTGCCTCGCTCCTCACCATCGCTCGTGACGGTAAAGAGCCGTTGTTTCAGGCTCGTTACACAGCGGTGAATGGCGGCTTGCTGGCTCGGACGCACCGGGGAATGGACAGCCCACCGCACTGTTAGGACAACGAACTACCCGGTACGATCGACTCGTGAGCCTGCCCAACCCGAGTGTCGACCGCGATGTGTTCACCCTGGCCCGGATGGCCCGCGTGCTCGAACGCGCTTGCACCGACATCACGCTTCCCCAATACCGCCTGCTCGCGTTCATCTCCCGGGGTGAGGAGCGAGCGAGCAACCTCGCCGAACGACTCGCGCTCACCCGACCGACGGTGTCGGCGACGATCGACACCCTGGTCGAGCGGGCACTGCTCGAACGCACTGCGATCGACACCGACCGCCGGGCGGTACGGCTCACGATCACGCCCGAAGGCCGACGATCGATGGACGGCGCAGAAGCCGCCATGCGTTCACGCCTCGACGACGTCCTCGATGCAGCCGACGACCCCGATCTCGTGCGCGCCGCGCTCGAGCAGCTCGGCGCTGCCCTGTCCGCGTCGGCAGCGGCGGCGAAAGTGGCGAAGGCCGCGCAGGCAGTCGACGGGCCTGCGACGGACGCGGCAGCGAGCGCCGCGCCCGCGTGACCGACACCCTCGCCACCGACGCGACATCCGAACGTCGCGACATGGGCTGGCTGCGCAAGCTGTGGCCGTTCCTCACCCGCCACAAGAAGTCGGCGCTGATCGCGTTCGGTGTCGCGATCGTCGGCACCGCGATCTCCACGGTCACGCCGTTGATCTCGGGTCTGCTGATCGACGACTGGGTCGACAAGAACTCGATCTCGCCCGGTCCGCTCCTCGCTCTGCTCGTGGGGCTCGGCGCATTGCAGTTCGTGCTCGCGTACATTCGGCGCTTCGTCGGCGGGCGGTACGCGCTCGACGTGCAGAACGACCTCCGTACCGCGTTGTTCGAGCGGTTGCAGCGCCTCGACTTCGCACGGCACGACACGCTGCCCACCGGCCAGCTCGTGTCGCGCGCGAGCTCCGATCTCACGCTCGTGCAGATGTTGTTGGCGTTTCTGCCGCTGCTCGCCGGCAACGTGGTCATGCTCGTGATGTCACTCGCGGTGATGCTCTGGCTCTCGCCGCCGCTCACGCTCGTGGCGCTCCTTGCAGTCCCCGCGTTGTTGGTGGTGTCGCTCAGGTTGCGCACGAAGATGTATCCCGCGCAGTGGGACGCGTTGCAGCACGCGGGCATAGTCGCCGGCGTCGTCGACGAGTCCGTCACCGGCGTGCGCGTCGTCAAGGGCTTCGGCCAGGAAGACCGCGAGCTCGCATCACTGACCGACGCGTCGCGCGACCTGTACCGCTCGCGCGTCCGCAACGTGCGCATCCAGGCGAAGTACTCGTCGATGCTCCAGATGATCCCGTCGCTCGGCCAGGTGGGCGTGCTTGCACTCGGCGGTTGGCTCGCCATCAACGGTGAGATCACGCTCGGCACCTTCACGGTGTTCTCCAGCTACCTGGTGCAGCTCCTCGCGCCGGTGCGGATGTTCGCCCAGATCATCGCGGTGTCGGCACAGACGCGTGCCGCCGCCGATCGCATCTTCGAGATCCTCGACTCCAACCCTGTGGTCACCGAGAAGCCCGACGCGGCCGATCTGGTGGTGACCGACGCAGAGGTGGTCGTCGACGCGGTCGGGTACGGCTATCTGGCATCCGAGCCGGTGCTGTCGGACTTCTCGCTGCGGGTCGCCCCTGGTGAGACCGTCGCACTGGTGGGCTCGTCGGGCTCAGGCAAGAGCACGGTGAGCATGCTGCTCCCCCGCTTCTACGACGTGCAGCGCGGGGCGATCCGCATCGATGGCGTCGACGTCCGCGACGTGACGCTCGAGTCGCTGCGCCGGGAGGTTGGCGTGGTGTTCGAGGACGCGTTCCTGTTCTCCGACACCGTGCGCAACAACATCGCGTACGGCCGGCCCGACGCCACTGCCGCCGACATCGAGCGCGCGGCTCACGTGGCCGGCGCGCACGAGTTCATCACCCAGCTACCCAATGGCTACGACACCGCGGTCGGCGAACGCGGGCTCACCCTCTCCGGCGGTCAACGGCAGCGCATCGCGATCGCCCGGGCGGTGATCACGGATCCGCGCATCCTCCTGCTCGACGACGCCACGTCGTCCGTCGACGCACGCACCGAGGAGCAGATCCACGCCACCCTGCGCGAGATCATGGAGCACCGCACCACGATCCTCATCGCGCACCGTCGTTCGACGCTGCGCCTCGCCGATCGCATCGTGATCCTCGAGCACGGACGAGCGGTCGAGGAGGGGACACTCGACGAGCTCATGGCGACGTCCACCCGCCTTCGGACGCTCCTGGCCGGGCCGGGCGACGAGGCGGAAGGCCCCGTCGACGACGCGGACGGCCTCGGCGCCGACGCGCCGCGTCCGACACCCGCGGTCACACCCGAGCTCTGGATCCGCGACGATTCCACGCTGCCCGTGCGCGCGTTCGTCGAGGTGGCACCCGCGGCCGCGGGGATGATGGGCCCTGGAGGAAGCGGCGGGGGCGCCAATGCCGGCGGCGTGGGCGGCGGCCGCGTCGCAGGCTCGCTCACCATCACCGCCGAGCTCGAGGCGGGGATCGCCGGCCTCCCGCCGGCCGACGACGAGCCGCGCATCGACGAGGCCGCCGAAGCCGCAGGCAGCGAGACGTTCAAGCTGCGTGCGTTCCTCCGGCCCTACCGCTGGCCCTTGCTCCTGGGGTTCCTCCTCGTCGGGATCGACGCGGGGATCATGCTGCTGGGACCGCTGTTCGTGCTCGGTGGCCTCAAGCAGGGTGTGATCGACGGCTCCGAGCGCGCCGTGTTCGTGGCGTCGGGGTTGTACCTGATCACGACGCTGATCGACTGGCTGTTCACGTGGGGTTACACGCGCTACACGGGTCGAACTGCGGAGCGGCTGCTGTTCGCATTGCGGATCCGCATCTTCGCCCACCTCCAGCGCCTCGGACTCGACTTCTACGACCGCGAGATGGCCGGTCGTGTGATGACCCGGATGACCACCGACGTCGACACCCTCTCCAACCTGTTGCAGAGCGGCCTCATCAACGCACTGGTGAGCCTCGTCAGCCTCGTCGGCGTGCTCGTCGTCCTGTTCGTGCTGAGCCCGCAGCTCACGTTGGCGGTGCTCACGGTGATGCCCCCGCTGATCGTGCTCACGGTCTGGTTCCGGCGCCGATCCCGCCGCGCCTACCAGCGCGCACGCGACGCGATCTCGAACGTGAACGCCGAGTTCCAGGAGAACCTCTCGGGTATCCGTGTCACGCAGGCGTACGCCCGCGAGGACCGCAACATCGACTCGTTCAAGTCGACCACCGACTCGTACCTGCGTGCGCGCCTCACCGCGCAGCGCCTGCAAGCGTTCTACTTCCCGCTCATCCAGTTCGTCGCCGTCGTCGCCGATGCGATCGTGCTCGGCTACGGAGGTTCGTTGGCGCACGCGGGCGCGATCAGCGCGGCGGTCGTCGTCACGTTCATCCTCTTCCTCGACCAGTTCTTCACGCCGATCCAGCAGCTCTCGCAGGTGTTCGAGCAGTGGCAGCAGGCCACGACGTCGCTCGACAAGATCGACGAGCTCATGCAGACGCCCTGCAGCACGCCGGAGGTCGAGCACCCGGTGCCGGCCGACCACGTGCGTGGCGCGATCCGGTTCGACGACGTGCACTTCGCCTACCCCAACACCACGCAGGAGATCCTGCACGGCGTGAACATCGAGATCGCGCGGGGCGAGACCGTTGCGCTCGTCGGCACCACCGGCGCAGGCAAGTCGACCCTGGTGAAGCTGGTGGCGCGCTTCTACGACACGACGTCGGGCACCGTGTCGATCGACGGCGTGCCGATCACGGACCTCGACCTCGGTGACTACCGCCGTCGGTTGGGGTACGTGCCGCAGGAGCCGTTCCTCTTCTCGGGCACGATCCGCGACAACATCGCGTACGGGCGCCCCGACGCTCCGGACACCGACGTCGAGCGTGCGGCGCGATCCGTCGGCGCGCACGAGTTCATCGCGGAGCTGCCCGGCGGCTACCTGCACCCGGTCACCGAACGCGGTCGTTCACTGTCCGCGGGCCAGAAGCAACTCATCTGTCTTGCACGCGCCGAACTGGTCGATCCTGCGATCCTGCTGCTCGACGAAGCCACCGCCAACCTCGACCTGAGCACCGAAGCGCGCGTCCAGCGGGCCATGGGCCTCGTTGCGAGCGGCCGCACCACGCTGCTCATCGCGCACCGACTCCCGACCGCGCGCTCGGCCGACCGCATCCTCGTGGTCGACGACGGGATGATCGTCGAGCAGGGCACGCACGACGAACTGCTCGAACAGGGCGGCTACTACGCGCAGTTGTGGGAGGCGTTCGCAGTGGAGCCGACCGCAGCCTGATCCCGGGTCAGTGCGAGTGCGGTGACTCGGCCTCGGCCGCCACGTGGCGCGCTCGGCACGCCTCGATCTCCGCGAACGCGGCGTCGCGACCTTCGTAGCCGCGCGTCGCGGTGTCCTTCCCCGGCTCGAGCATCTTGTAGACGTCGAAGAAGTGCTCGATCTCGTCGAGCAGGTACGGACGGAGCTCGTCGAGCTTGGTGACGCCCTCGTACACCGGGTCGTGGACCGGCACGCAGATGATCTTGGCGTCGGGGCCCTGCTCGTCTTCCATCCAGAACACGCCGATCGGACGGGCGCGCACCCAGCAACCGGGGAAGGTCGGGTCCTCGAGGAGCACCAGCGCATCGAGGGGGTCGCCGTCCTCCGCGAGGGTGTCGGGGATGAAGCCGTAGTCGGCCGGATAGACGGTGGCCGAGAAGAGGCGCCGGTCGAGGCGGATCACGTGGTGCTCGTGGTCGTACTCGTACTTGTTGCGACTCCCGCGGGGGATCTCGATCACGACGTCGAGCGAGTCGTCGTCCGGTTGCGTCATCGCGCCACCCTAGATTCCGCGCCGCCAGTTCGAGCGAGGGCGATCCGAGCCAGCACTGATTCCGTGCGAGCAGATCGACGCCCGACTGGCAGAATCGGGGCATGGCACAGACGCGCAGCGAACCCATGACCCTCAGCGACAAGGTGTGGGAGCGACACGTCGTCCGCCAGGAAGAAGGCCAGCCCGACCTCCTGTACGTCGACCTCCACCTCGTGCACGAGGTCACCTCGCCCCAGGCCTTCGACGGCCTACGGCTGGCGGGTCGGCGCGTGCGCCGGCCCGACCTGACCGTCGCCACGATGGACCACAACGTGCCGACGAGCGACATCCACCTGCCGGTGAAGGACCCCATCTCGGCGAAGCAGATGCAGGTGCTGGTCGCGAACTGCGAGGAGTTCGGCATCCGTTGCTACGCGATGGGCTCCGCGGGCCAGGGCATCGTGCACGTGATCGGACCGGAACAGGGGCTCACGCAGCCCGGGATGACGATCGTGTGCGGCGACAGCCACACGTCCACCCACGGCGCGTTCGGCGCGCTGGCGTTCGGGATCGGCACCAGCGAGGTCGAGCACGTGCTGGCCACGCAGACGCTGCCGCAGTCGCGACCGGGGACGTTCTCGGTCACCGTCAACGGCACCACACCGGCGGGAGTCACCGCGAAGGACATCGTGCTCGCGATCATCGGCCGGCTCGGCACCGGCGGCGGCATCGGCTCGGTGATCGAGTACCGCGGCGAGGCGATCCGCGCGCTGTCGATGGAAGGCCGCATGACGGTGTGCAACATGTCGATCGAAGCGGGCGCGCGCGCCGGGCTCGTCGCGCCCGACGACACCACGTTCGCGTACCTCGAAGGGCGCGACTTCGCGCCGAAGGGCGCCGAGTGGGAGCGCGCGCTCGACGACTGGCGCTCGCTCGTCACCGACGACGGCGCCGCGTTCGACCAGGAGCTCGTGCTCGACGCCACCGCGCTGCGCCCGACCGTCACCTGGGGCACGAACCCGGCGCAGTCCGTGACCATCGACGACGTCGTCCCGAGCCCCGACCAGTTCGACGCCGGCGACGCTCGCGAGGGCGCGCGCCGCGCTCTCGCCTACATGGGGCTCACCGCGGGCACGCCGATCCGCGACATCGCCGTCGACACCGTGTTCATCGGCTCGTGCACCAACTCGCGCATCGAGGACCTGCGCGCGGCCGCTGCAGTCGCGTCGGGGCGCCGGGTCAAGGAAGGCGTGCGCACGCTCGTGGTGCCCGGCTCGATGGCCGTGAAGGCGGCGGCCGAGGCCGAGGGGCTGCACGAGGTGTTCCTCGCCGCCGGGTTCGACTGGCGCGAAGCGGGCTGCTCGATGTGCCTGGCGATGAACCCCGACAAGCTCGCCGCGGGCGAGCGATGCGCCTCCACGTCGAACCGCAACTTCGAAGGCCGGCAGGGCAAGGGCGGGCGCACGCACCTGGTGTCACCCGAGGTGGCCGTCGCCACCGCGATCAGCGGGCACTTCGCCACCCCCGACGACCTCACCTGACGAGTCCGAGCGAGCACCGAGGAGCGCACATGGAACCGGTCCGCGAGATCATCGCCCGGGGGATCCCCCTCGACCGCGCCGACGTCGACACCGACCAGATCATCCCGAGCGACTGGCTCAAGCGGATCGAGCGCACCGGGTTCGGCGCCGGGCTCTTCGAGGAGTGGCGCGAGTCGTCCGACTTCGTGCTGAACCAGGAGCAGTTCGACGGCGCGCAGATCCTCGTGACCGGACCCAACTTCGGGATCGGGTCGTCGCGCGAGCACGCGCCGTGGGCGCTCGAGGACTACGGGTTCCGCGCCGTGATCTCGCCGCGCTTCGCCGACATCTTCCGCAACAACTGCCTCAAGATCGGGCTCTTGCCGGTGGAGCTCCCCGTCGACGTGGTCAACCGGATCATGAAGGCGATCGAGGACGACCCGATGATGGAGATCGTGATCGACGTCGTCGACCGACGCGTCGCAGTGCCGGCGATCGACCTCGACGAGCCGTTCGACCTCGAGGACTTTCACCACTACCGCCTGCTCGAAGGCCTCGACGACATCGCCATCACCCTCAAGCACGACCCTGACATCACCGCCTACGAGTCCCGCCGCCCGACCCACCTCCCCGTCAGCCGCTGAACAACAAACTGGGGGGCTACGGCTGGAGGAGGGGGGCGAGGCGGTTGGTGGCGATGCGCAGGCAGACGGCGCCCATGACGAACAGATACGCCGCGTGCACGAGCAGGATCCAGCTCACGTCGCCGAGCACGAACGCCCGCTCGAGCACCACACCCTGGTACAGCGGCGTGAGCCGCACGATCGTCGCGACGACGTCGGGGTACTGCGTGATCGGGAAGAACACCGCCGAGAACAGGAACATGGGGATGATGGCGAGGTTCACGAAGTCGAAGTCGAGCCATGAGCGCATGAACGTCGTCCCCATGATGCCGGCGCCCGCGAACGCGAAGCCGATGAGCAGGCCCCCCGGAATGGCGAGGATCGCCCACCACGACTCCACCAGGCCGAACACGAGCATCGTGAGCAGGAACACCGTCGAGTAGAGCGCACCTCTGAGCAGGGCCCACGTGGTCTCGCCCACCGCGACGTCGGCGACCCGAAGCGGCGTCGCCAGCATCGCGTCGAAGGTGTGCGCGTACTTGAACTTCAGGAAGAAGTTGAAGGTGGTGTCGAGCACCGCGCCGTTCATCGCCGCCGCGGCCATCAGCCCGGGTGCGACGAACTCCTTGTACGACACCGATTGGCCCCCGCCCACCGGGATCTTCCCCACGAGTCCACCAACGCCGATGCCGATCGACAAGAGGTACAGGGCGGGCTCGAGGAACCCGGTGAGGAACACGTACCACTGCCGGGAGTAGGCGACGCCGTTGCGCTCGACGACCCGCCAGGACCCACGGCCCACTCCCCCCGGCACGAGGCGCGCCAGCACCGTCGCGCGGGCGGGACGGCGCGGTGTGGCGACGGCGGTCATTGCGTGAGCACCCGTCGGAAGGTGCGCACGCCGAAGTACACACCGACCGCGATCCACGTGCCGAGCACCACCACGTGCAGGACGACGGCACCGAGCGTGTTCGCGCCCGCGGCCCCACCCGTGGTCGCCCCGCGGCACAGCTCGACTGCGTGCCACAGCGGCGACAAGAACGCGATCCACTCGATCGCGTCGGGGAGACGGCTCACCGGGAAGAACGTGCCCGAGAAGAGGAACAACGGGAACACGACGATGCGCATCACCACCGCGAACGGGCCGTCGCTCTCCTGGGTGACGGCCCACGCCACCATCGGCGCCGAGATGGCGAGCGCCCCGAGCACCGCGGCCGGGATCGCGGCGACACCCCAGAGCGACGGCACCCCGCCCAGCACCGCAGCGATCGCGAGGAAGATCGTGGCGCTCAACAGGGTGCGTACACCGGTCCACAGCAGCGTGCCGATGTACACGTCGTCGGACTCGATGGGCGTCGACACTGCGGCGTGATAGGTGCCCATCCACTTCACACCCGCCATGACCGGCCACAGCGATTCACCCGCGGCCATCATCACCGCGCTCGCCGCCATGAGCCCTGGTGTGACGAAATCGAGGTAGCTGACCCCGGCGACGTCGCCGGTGCCCTTCTGCACGAGGTCTCCGAGCCCGAGGCCCATGGCCGCGAGGTAGAGCACCGGGGCGACCACGTACGAGAACACCGAGCCGCGCCAGAGCCTTCGCCACACGACCCACTCACGTTCGAGGACTCTCATGACCGGCGCGTGGGTGATCGCGGGCACGGTCAGTCCTCGAGCAGCGAGCGGCCGGTGAGGATCAAGAAGACGTCCTCGAGCGTGCTGCGACGCGGGTACATCGACTCCACCTCGATGCCGTGGGTGTCGATCATGGCCGCCACTTCGTCGCCGTCGTGCGCGTACACCAACACGCGATCGGGCAGCGCCTCGACGCGCGTCGCAGTGGTGCTCAGCTTGGGGACGGCCGCGTCGCGCGCCTCACCGTGTGGGAACCGCAGCTCCACCACCTCACGCGTCGAGTGCCGCGCGATCAGCTCGCGCGGCGAGCCTTCCGCGACGATCCGGCCCCCGTCCATGATCACGAGACGATCGCAGAGCTGCTCCGCCTCGTCCATGTAGTGCGTGGTCAGCACCATCGTGACGCCCTGGCGCTTCAGTTGGTAGAAGCGCTCCCAGAGGAGGTGACGCGCTTGCGGGTCGAGCCCGGTGGTGGGCTCGTCGAGCAGCAGCATCTCGGGCTGGTTGACGAGCGCGCGTGCGATGGTGAGCCGACGCTTCATCCCGCCCGAGAGCGGATCGACACGGTCGTTGCGGCGATCGGTGAGGTGCATGAACTCGAGCAGCTCGTCGGCCCGACGCTTGATCTCCGCGCGCGGGAGATCGAAGTAGCGGCCGTAGATGAGCAGGTTGTCGTACACGGTGAGCTCCGTGTCGAGGCTGTCTTCCTGCGGCACCGACCCGAGCCGGCCGCGGATCTCCGGCCCGTGCGTGGTCGCGTCGAGGCCGAACACCTGGAGCCCGCCACTGGAGATCGGCGACACACAGCCGATCATCCGCATCGTCGACGTCTTGCCCGCACCGTTGGGACCGAGGAACCCGAACGCCTCGCCCGGCTCCACCTGGAAGTCGATCCCGTCGACCGCGACGAACTCACCGAACTGCTTGGTGAGTCCCTTCCCTGCGATCACTGGGCCTTCGACGACCGACACGGGGTTCGACCCTATCGGTTCGCCGCGAGCGTGCCAGGGTGTTTTCGCCTCGAGTCAGCCGCGCGCTCGTGAGGATCCAGCCGTCAACCCGGCGGTTGTTCGTCGAGCGTGCGCGCCGCGGCGGAGAGCACAGCTCGCAGCGACGCGGTGATGATGTTGGGATCCCTGCCGATGCCCCATCGCGTGTTGCCGTCGGCGTCGACGGTCTCCACGTAGCAGATCGCGGTCGCGTCGGCCCCGCGTCCGAGGGCGTGCTCGTGGTAGTCGACCACGTCGAGCCCTGGACCGACGACGTCCTCGAGCGCGTGGACGAACGCGGCGATGGGACCGTTTCCCTCACCCGAAACCGTGCGCGGGTCGCCGTCGACCGTGATCTGCGCCGTGACCACGGTGCGGTCATCGTCGCGGGTGATCAGCTCGTGCGTACGCAACGTCAACCGCGCGTCCTCCGGGAGGTACACCGCCTGAAAGTGATCCCACATCACGACCGGTGAGATCTCGGTGCCGGTGTCCTCGGCGACGGCCTGGATCGTCTTGGAGAACTCGATCTGAAGCCGACGGGGCAGCGAGAATCCGTGCTCCGTCTCCATGATGTACGCGACGCCGCCCTTGCCCGACTGGCTGTTGACCCGGATGACCGCCTCGTACGACCGCCCGACGTGAGCTGGATCGATCGGCAGGTAGGGCACGCCCCACACCTCGTAGTCGCGGCCGTTGCCCGCGGCCTCGGACTCGGCGTACAGCGCGGCGAACCCCTTCTTGATCGCATCCTGGTGCGAACCGGAGAACGCGGTGTAGACGAGGTCGCCGACGTACGGATGACGTTCGTGCACCGGCAGGCGGTTGCAGTACACCGCGGTGCGGCGCAGCCCGTCGATGTCGGAGACGTCGAGCTCGGGATCGATCCCCTGGCTGAACAGGTTCATCGCCAGGGTGACGATGTCGACGTTGCCAGTGCGCTCACCGTTGCCGAACAGGCAGCCCTCGACGCGATCCGCGCCGGCCAGCACTCCGAGCTCGGCCGCGGCAACTGCGCAGCCGCGGTCGTTGTGTGGATGCAACGACAGCACCACCGCGTCGCGCTGCTGGACGTTGCGCAGGAACCACTCGATGGTGTCCGCGTACACGTTCGGCGAGTACATCTCGACCGTGGCGGGAAGGTTCATGATCAGCGGACGATCGGAGGTCGGCTCGACGACATCGGCGACTGCGTCACAGATCGCGACCGCGAACTCGATCTCGGTGCCCGTGTAGCTCTCCGGTGAGTACTCGTAGCGAATCTCCGTGCCCGGTACCGATGCCTCGAGCTTGCGGCACATCCGCGCGGCGTTGACCGCGATGTCGGTGATGCCCGCCTGGTCGAGGCCGAACACCACTCGCCGCTGCAGGATCGACGTGGAGTTGTAGAAGTGCACGATCGCGCGGGGCGCCCCGACCAGCGACTCGTACGTGCGCTCGATCAGTTCGTCACGACATTGCGTGAGCACCTGGATGGTGACGTCGTCGGGGATGAGGTCCTCTTCGACGAGCTGGCGCACGAAGTCGAAGTCGGGCTGACTCGCCGACGGAAAGCCCACCTCGATCTCCTTGAAACCCATGGCGACGAGCGTCTCGAACATGCGCCGCTTGCGCACCGGGTCCATCGGATCGATCAGCGCCTGGTTCCCGTCGCGGAGGTCGACGGCACACCAACGGGGTGCCTTGGTGAGCTTCTGGTCGGGCCAGGTGCGGTCGGGCAGTTCGAGCGGCACGAAGGCGCGGTACTTCTCGAAGGGCATCTTGGCGGGCTGCGCCGGTTGAGGAGGCATGGTCGCTCACTTGTTCGGTGTGGGTGAAAGCCGCGGTGTCCCGGGCCTGGAAAACACAGAAGCTCCTGGCCCGAGGGCGCAGGAGCTTCGGCAAGTGCCTATGGGGCACTTGCCTACATGAGAAGGAGGAGGGCCGACGTCGAGATCTTCACCCGGAGAATGCTACCCGGTTCGCGCCCGTCCGAGAACACCATCCGCAGATGGTGGTGCGATCGACCGGCCTGGCCCAGCGCGAGAATGCCGCATGCGACCAATGGTCAAACGACTCCTCGGCCTCGGGGCGCTCGCCGGCGTTGGCTATGCGGTGTGGCGGGCAATGGAGTCCCGCCGGAACGAGTCCTCCGTCACCTGGGATGCCCAGCCGTTCCCGTACCCGCCACAGCCGCGGCAACCCCTCGCGCCAGTGACGCCGGAGAGGACTTCGTCGGCTGGTTGGGTCGAACCCGACGACGGCGTGTGCCCGCGGACCCATCCGGTGAAGGCCAAGCTCACCAGTGGCATCTTCCACGTGGAAGGCGGCGCGAGCTACGAACGCACCAACGCCGACCGCTGTTACGCGTCACCAGAGGCCGCTGAGGCCGACGGCCTGCGTGCGTCGAAGGTCTGACGCCGACGGGAGCCGCTGGCTCCCGTTTCAGCCGAGCTCGATCGCCTGTGCGTCGACGACACCCTCGAGCGCGCGCACCTGCGCGATCACCTCGGGCGAGACCGGTGTCGACGTCGAGAGCACCATGAGCGGCTTGTCGCCGGCCGGGCCCTTCCCGAGGTCGAACTCGTCGATGTTGATGGCGTTGTCGATGCCCACGATCGAGCAGACCCGCCCGATCATGCCCGGCGTGTCCTGGTTGCGGACCACGAGCATGTGGCTCGACGGCGCGAGGTCGATGATGTAGTCGTCGATGGCGACGATGCGCGGCGCGTCCTGCTTGCCGTACAGCGTGCCGGCCACGTGCGTGCTGCCGGTCGACGAGTGCCCGCGCAGCTCGACGAGGTTCACGTAGTCGCGTGCCGATGACGACGATGTCTCGCGCACCGCGAGGCCACGCGCCTCGGCGAGCGCCGGCGCGTTCACGAACGACACGGGCTCGTCGAGCACCGGGCTGAGCACGCCCTTGAGGATCGCGAGCGTGAGCACGCGGCAGTCGTAGCCCGCGATCTCGCCTTCGTAGCTGATCTCGAGCGTGTCGACGACGCCGCCGGCGAGCGCGGTGAAGAGTCGCCCGAGACGCTCCGCGAGCGGCATGAACGGCTGCACGCTCGCGTTCGCCTCCGACGCCATGAGGTTCACCGCGAACGGTACGAATGCGCCTCGGAGCGCGAGCACGACCTGCTCGGCGATGGTCTGGCCGGCCTTGTCCTGCGCTTCGCTCGTGGACGCGCCGAGATGCGGTGTGACAACGACCTGATCGAGGTCGAGCAACGGCGAGCCGACGAGGGGCTCCTGCTCGAACACGTCGAGCGCCGCACCGGCGATGCGACCTTCCGAGATCGCTGCGGCCAACGCGACCTCGTCGACGAGCCCACCGCGCGATGTGTTGACGATCCGCAGCGTGGGCTTGGCGTGGCGCAGGAGGTCAGCTGAGATCATCCCGACGTTCTCCGGCAGCTTGGGCACCGCGAGCACCAGGAAATCCGACTCGGCAACGAGATCTTCGAGCGTGGGCATGAGCTCGACCCCGAGCTGGCGCGCGCGCTCGTCGCTCATGAAGAGCTCACGACCGATGATGCGCATCCCGAACGCACGGGCACGCTGCGCGACCAGCACGCCCACCCGCCCGAGCCCGACGATGCCCCGGGTCTTGTCGTGCAGCTCGACCCCGACCCACCGAGTGCGGTTCCAACCCCCGTCGTGCAGGTCGCGGTCGGCTTGGGCGACGTTGCGGGCCATCGCGAGGAGGAGGGCCATCGTGTGCTCTGCATTGGCGAGCGCGATCGAATTCGGTGCGTTCACGACCATCACGCCGCGTCGGGTGGCTGCCTCCACGTCGATGTTGTCGACGCCGATGCCTGCGCGCCCCACGACCACGAGGTCGTCGGCGGCCTCGAGCACCGCCGCGTTGACCTGTGTCGCGCTCCGCACGATGAGCGCCTGCGCGCCGGCGACGGCACCGAGGAGCTCGTCGGCAGAGAGGCCGAGCTGCACGTCGACGTCGAGGCCGGCGGCTCGCATGGCATCGAGCCCGCTCTCGGCGAGCTTCTCGGTGACGAGGACGCGGGACATGGCAGCGAGGCTAGACCTCGCCCTCTCCGGGTCGAGAACGATCAGCCGGTGAACGCGGGCGCGGCCACGACGGCCTCGGCCGCCGGCGCCACGAACCCGTTGGTCACCGTCACCGCCGCGACCTGCCCTTCTTCCTCGATGAACACCTGGACGCCGTCGGCACCCACGGTGCCGCACGGAGTGGTGGCCTCGAGCCCGGCCGCCGACACGTCGTCCTTGGTCGGCGGGTCCGGCAGCTCTTCCACTTCGTTGAAGTCGCCGACGCACGCGTACGACACGGTCGTCGCCCCGCCGGTCGCCGTCTCGTGGACGGTGCAGGTGCCCTCGCCCACGAAGCCGAACACGTTGTCACCGAGGGCGTTGCCCGCGGCATTGAAGGTGACGGTCGCCTCGCTCAGACCATCTTCGGACTCGTGCGTGCCGGAGTCGATGTTGCCCTCGGGGCAGGTCAGGGTGACGGTGAACGTCGTTCCTGCGGGTACCGGGCCGGACACCACCTTCTGAATGGTGAGCGGCGCCAAGAGGGTCGGCACCTCCTGCGCACCCGCTCCCGTGAGCGCACCCAACGAGGCGAGCGCGCCGATCACCGGGACGACGAACAACAGGCGGGGACGGGGCATCGGAGCTCCAGGCAAGTCGGGGCGGGGGGTGTCAGCGATCGAAGTGGAGCGCTGATCCTAGGCAACCGCGCTCAGCGCGCGAGGAACCCGGCGATGCGCTCGACGCCCTTCACCAGATCGTCGTCGCCGAGCGCGAAGGAGAGGCGCGCGTAGCCAGGCGCGCCGAACGCCTCACCGGGCACGATCGCCACCTTGGCGTCTTCGAGGAGCACTTCACAGAGCTCGAGCGTTGACTGCGGCGTCCGACCGCCGAGCTCGCGCCCGAGCACCCCCTCGAACGACGGGAAGCAGTAGAACGCGCCCTCCGGAGGCAGGCACGTGACACCAGGGATCGCCGCGAGCATCTCGTGCATCGTCCGGCCGCGTCGCGCGAACGCCGCGCGCATCTCCGCCACCGCCGAGAGGTCGCCGCTCACGGCCGCGAGCGCGGCGCGCTGCGCGACGTTGCTCACGTTCGACGTCTGGTGCGACTGCAGGTTGATGGTCGCGCCGATCACGTCGAGAGGGCCGATCATCCACCCGACGCGCCACCCGGTCATGGCGTAGGTCTTGGCGACGCCGTTGAGCACCACGCACGTGTCGGCGAGCTCGGGAACGACGACGGGCATCGAGGTGAACTCGTGATCGTCGTAGGTGAGGTGCTCGTAGATCTCGTCGGTGACGACCCACACGCCGTGCTCGACCGCCCATCGCCCAATTGCCGCGACCTCGGCTTCCGGGTACACGGTGCCGGTCGGGTTGTTCGGCGAGACGAACACGAGCACCTTGGTGCGGGCGGTGCGGGCCGCTTCGAGCTGCTCGACCGTGACGCGGAACCCGTCGGCCGCGGTGGTGGGCAGCTCGACCGGCACGCCGTCGGCGAGGCGGACCGCCTCGGGGTACGTCGTCCAGTAGGGCGCGGGCAGCAGCACCTCGTCGCCGGGGTCGAGCAACGCCTGGAAGGTGTTGTACACGGCGTGCTTGCCGCCGTTGGTGACGAGCACCTGCCCGGCGGTGCACTCGTAGCCGGAGTCACGCTTGGTCTTCACCGCGATCGCCGCGCGCAGGTCGGGGAGCCCGGGTGTGGGGCTGTAGTGGTGGTTGGCCTGGTCGCGGCACGCAGCGATCGCCGCTTCGACGATCGGAGCCGGCGTGGGGAAATCGGGCTCGCCCGCGCCGAAGCCGATGACGTCCTCACCCGCCGCGCGCAGCGCCTTGTACTTGGCGTCGACGGCCAGGGTGGCCGACTCGGCGATGGACGCGACCCGTTGCGAGATGCGGCTCATGTCGCACATGTTCGCGCGCGAGCTGCTCGAGCGAGGAAGCGATTGCCAGCGCCGGTCAGGCCGGCGCTCGGGCCAGTTCGCTCAGGCGAGGGCCTTCGCCGCGTTGGGATCCCACGCCGCGAGGTCCTTGAGTCCGGGGTTGTTGGAGAACACCTCGGTGACGGGGACCTCGAGGCCGAGCCGGCGTTGGATGACGCGGATCTCGTTCTCCTGGTTCCACAGCATCAGCGTGACCGCGACCCCGCTCTCCCCCGCGCGTGCAGTGCGACCCGAGCGGTGCAGGTACGCCTTCTCGTCCTCGGGCGGGTCGTAGTGCACGACGACGTCGACGTTGTCGACGTGGATGCCACGCGCCGCGACGTCGGTGGCGACGAGCACCGACACCTTGCCCTCGGTGAAGTCGGACAGCGCCCGCTCACGAGCGCCCTGACGCAGGTCGCCGTGGATCGCGAGCGCCCGCACGCCTTCGCGCTGCAGCTGCTCGACGAGGCGATCGGCGCCGCGCTTGGTGCGACAGAACACGAGCGTGCGCTCCTGCGCTTCCGCGATCGACGCGACGACCTTGACCTTGTCCATCTGGTGCACCATGAAGAACCGGTGGTCCATCTGGTCGACGGTTGGCTCGGTCTCTTCGACCTCGTGGGCGATCGGGTCGGTCATGTACCGGCTCACGAGCCGCTTCACCGCTCCGTCGAGGGTGGCCGAGAACAGCATCGTCTGGTGCTCGGACTCGATGCGATAGAGGATCTTCTGCACCTGGGGCATGAAGCCCATGTCGGCCATGCGGTCGGCTTCGTCGACCACGAGCACCTGCACCGCGGCGACGGAGAGCTCGCCGCGCTCGATGAGGTCGATGAGGCGACCGGGGGTGCCGACCACGACGTCGACGCCCTTGCGCA
>JBEVIU010000027.1:0-6844 GCA_040510575.1 Acidimicrobiia bacterium
CTCGGTGCGCTCGACCATGCGCTCGGCCTGGACGCGTGCCTCCTCGACGATGTCCTCCGCGTCACGCCGTGCCTGCGCGAGGTACTCGTCGCGCTCCTTGAGCAGCCAGCGGGCGTGGCGCAGCTCCTCGGGCATCACCTGGAGCGCCTCGTCGAGCACGTCCATGGCCTCGTCGCGGTTCACGAGCACCGACGCCGACATCGGCATCGTGCGTGCGGTGTCGATGATGTCGCGCAGCTCGCGCAGAATCGTCTCGAGGTCGTAGGCCTGTTGGTCGCTCACGACTGCTCGGCCTCCGCGTGGGCGACCACTTGCTGGGCGACCCGACGGGCCTCGCGGGCCACCTCGGTGCGCTCGACCATGCGCTCGGCCTGGACGCGTGCCTCCTCGACGATGTCCTCCGCGTCACGCCGTGCCTGCGCGAGGTACTCGTCGCGCTCCTTGAGCAGCCAGCGGGCGTGGCGCAACTCCTCGGGCATCACCTGGAGCGCCTCGTCGAGCACGTCCATGGCCTCGTCGCGGTTCACCAGCACCGACGCCGACATCGGCATCGTCCTCGCCGAGTCGACCATCTCCCGCAGCTGCAGGAGCAGGGTCTCCATGTCGTAGGCCTGCTGATCGCTCACTGCTTCGCGAACTTCTGCTCGAGGCGCGCCGCCACGCTCGGCGGCACCATGCTCGTGACGTCGCCGCCGAACTTCGCGACCTCGCACACCAGGCTCGACGACAGGAACGAGTACTGCGGGCTGGTGGAGATGAAGAAGGTGTCGATTCCCGACAGCTTCTGGTTCATCTGTGCCATCTGGAGCTCGTAGTCGAAGTCGGAGATGGCGCGCAGGCCCTTCACGATCGCTTCGGCGCCGTGCTCGCGGGCGAAGTCGACGACGAGACCGGTGAGCCACTCGATCCGGACGTTCCGGAGGTGACCGATCACCTCGACGAGCATCTCCTGGCGATCCTCGATCGAGAAGCGCGAACCCGCCTTCTGGGGATTGCGGGTGACCGCCACGATCACATCGTCGAAGTGACGGGCGGTCCGCTCGATGATGTCGAGGTGGCCGTTCGTGACGGGATCGAACGAGCCTGGGCAGAGGGCAGTTGCCACGAGGGACCTGGCTCCTGGTGGTTGGGCGGCAGTCGACCGAGCTACACGGTCGCGACGACGAGGAGCGTATCGCCGTGGGCCAGCTCTCTCCCGACGCGCCAGTCCGCGGGAAGCGCAGGGCGGGAGCTCGCACGGCACTCGACCACCACCGTGGCGTCGGGCGCGAGCCATCGGACATCGGCGAGCACCGCGAGCTCCTGCTCGATGTCGGCCGTCGGCGCGTCGTAGGGCGGGTCGCAGAACACGAGGTCGAACGGGGCCTCGGGCGCCGGCTGGCGGAGGAACGCGGCGACCGACGACGAGTGCACGCGTGCCTGGTCGGCAAAGCCTGTGGTCTCGAGGTTGGTACGGATCGCGTCGAGCGCGTGGCGGTCGCGGTCGACGAACACCGCGCGCGCGGCGCCGCGTGAGATGGCCTCGATCCCGAACGCGCCACTCCCCGCGTAGAGATCCAGCACGACCGCGTCGTCGACCGGGCCCGGGCCGAGCGACGCGAACAGCGACTCCTTGGCGCGATCGGTGGACGGCCGCGCGTTCTTCGGCGCCACGAGACGAAGCCCGCCCGCGGTGCCGGCGATGACGCGCAGCCCGCGCGCCATCAGCTCTTGAAGAGGAACTCGACGGCTTCGCCGAGGAGGTCCTCGACCTCTTCGCGCAGCTGCGCATGCTCCACGAGATCTGCGTCGGCGTCGAGGATCTGCTCGGCGACGGCGCGCGCCGCGAGCACGATCGGCTCGTCGTACGGGAGGCGCCCGAGCTTGAGGTCGGTCCAACCCGCCTGGCGCTCGCCGAACACCTCTCCCGCGCCGCGGATCTCGAGGTCGCGCTCGGCGAGCTCGAAGCCGTCGCCCGACGCGACCATCGCCTCCATGCGCGCGACACCATGGGGGGTGGTCGGCGCGGCGAGGAGATAGCAGCGCGAGGCGTGCTCCCCCCGCCCGATGCGTCCCCGCAACTGGTGCAGCTGGAGCAACCCGAAGCGATCGGCGTCCTCGACGACCATGACGGTCGCGTTCGGGACGTCGACGCCGACCTCGATCACGGTCGTGGCGACGAGCACGTCGATCTCACCGGCCCGGAACGCGGTCATCACCGACTCCTTCTCCGCGGCCGGCATCTGCCCGTGCAAGAGCCCCAACCGAAGCCCCGCGAGGTCTTCGGCCTCGAGGCGCTCGCGTTCCTCGGTGGCTGCTCTCGCCTCCAACTTGGCCGATCCCTCGACCAGCGGGCACACCACATACGCCTGGCGCCCCGCCGCGACCTCGTCGCGCACGTGCGCGTACACCGCAGCTCGTTCCAACGGCCCGGGGCCGACCGCGTCGGTGACGATGGGCGAGCGCCCCGCCGGGAGCTCGCGCAGCTCGGTCTTGTCGAGATCGCCGTAGATCAGCATCGCGGCGGTGCGCGGGATCGGGGTGGCCGTCATCACGAGCACGTCGGGGCTGTCGCCCTTGGCCCGGAGGAGGTCGCGTTGCTCCACCCCGAACCGATGCTGCTCGTCGATCACTGCCACCCCGAGCTTCGCGAACTCCACCCCGCCGTAGATCAGCGCGTGGGTGCCGACGAGGATGTCGATGTCGCCCGCGAGGAGCCCGGCGGCGATGCGCCGCCGTTCGGCCGCGGGCGTGCGGTTCGTGAGCAGGGCGGCCCGTACCGGGCGCTCGGCGAGCAACGTTCCTTCCGACGGCACGACGAGGCCGTCGAGCAGCGCGCGCATCGTGAGCTCGTGCTGTTCGGCCAGCACCTCGGTGGGCGCCATGAACGCGCCCTGGTACCCGCCCTGCACCGCGGTCAGGAGCGCGGTCAGCGCGACGACCGTCTTGCCCGAACCCACCTCGCCCTGCAACAACCGGTGCATCGGCGCCGGACCCGCGAGGTCGCGCGTGATCTCGGCGATGGCTCGTTGCTGGTCGCCGGTGAGCGGGAACGGCAGCCGCGCGTGGAACTCCGGTACGAGGGGACCGTCGATCTCGTGGCGGATGCCCGACGCAGCGGCCGCGAGCGCACGCTTGCGGGCGACGAGGCCGAGCTGCATGCGGAGGAACTCGTCGAACTTGAGTCGATGTGCAGCGGCGCGCGCGTCCGCGATCGCGTCAGGGCGGTGGATGTGCTCGTAGGCGCGGGTGCGGTCGACGAGATCCTGCTCGTCGCGCACGGACGAGTCGAGCGGGTCGGCGAAGCCGCGGGTCCTCGTGCGTTCGAGACACGTGGCGACGGCCCGCCGCAGCTGCCACGTGTGCACCTCCGCCTTGCCCGACTGCGGATACACGGCCACGACGGTGCCGGTGATGTCACTGCTCGACGGTGCCTCGCCGTCGGGCGCGCTGAGCACGTCGACGACCGGGTTGGTGATCTGCCGCTTCCCCCGGTACTGCTCGACCTTGCCGAACAGCGATACCTGCGTGCCGGGGCGGAGCTGGCGTTCGCGCCAACCCTGGTTGAAGAACACCACTTCGAGCAGCCCGGTGCCGTCGTACACGGTGCCGCTCACGATCGTTCGCTTGCCGTCGCGCGATCGACGCGAGCGCATGGCGCGCACTTCGGCGTCGATCGTCGCTTCGTCGCCGACGGCGAGCTCCGCGATCTCGGCCCGCTGGGTGCGGTCGACGTAGCGGCGCGGGTAGTGCTCGAGCAGGTCGAGCACGCTCGTGATCCCCATCTCGGCCAGACCCACGCGGAGCTTGTCGCCCACCGCGCGCAGGTCGGTCACCGGCCTCCCGGCCAGCTCGCGAAGGGTGATGCCCGACTCCAACAGGGCGTTACTCGACGCCGACGAGGTAGGGATACAGCGGCTGGTCGCCGTCGTGCACCTCGATCTCGACGTCGGGGTGCGCGCGCTCCACGTGCTCGAGGACGCGCGCGGTCTCCCCCGCGTCGGCCTCCTCGCCGATGAGCAGCGTGACCAGCTCGACGTCGTCGTCCACCAGCTCGTCGAGCATGGCGATCAGGGCGTCGGCCGCGGAGGTGGTGGCGACGCGGATCCCGGCGCGCGTGATCGCGATCCAGTCGCCCGCCTTGATCGGGCCACACTCCGCGGTGCTGTCGCGCACGGCCTGCGTCACCTCGCCGGCCTGCACGCGCGACGCGGCGTCGGCCATCGCGGTGAGGTTCACGTCGAGCGCGGCGGTCGGGTCGTACACGACGAGCGCGGCGAGCGCCTCGACCACCGACGCCGTGGGCACCACGTCGACGGCGCGTTCGGTGAGCTCGGGCACCTGACGCGCCACCGGCACGATGTTCTTGTTGTTCGGCAACACGATCACGCCGTCGGCGGCACAGCCTTCGACCGCGGCCAGGATCTGGGCGGTGGACGGATTCATCGACTGCCCACCGGCCACGACCTCCTGCACACCGAGCCCGGCGAGCAGGGTGCGCAGTCCCGCGCCGACCGCGACCGCGACGACCGCAGTGGTCACGTGCTCGGCCGACGCCGCCCGGACCCATGCGACCTCCTCGAGCTCGGCCACCTGCTCGAACAGGTCGGTCACCCTGATGTCGGCCGGGCGCCCGGCCACGATCCCCGCCTCGATGGCACCGCCGATGTCGTTCGTGTGCACGTGGCAGTTCCAGATCCCGTCGCCACCCACGACGACGATCGAGTCGCCCAGCGCGTCCCACGTGGACTTGAACTCGTCGATGCCCGTGTCGTCGCCGTGGAGGAAGTACATGACCTCGTAGCGCATTCCCGTGGTGTCGGCGACGGCGCGGGTGCCACCGTCGTCGGCGCCGTCGGCGTGCATGTGCGCGGCGACCGATGCCGGGGTGTGCACCTCTTCGGGTTCGGGGACCGGTCGCTCCGACACCACGTTGAGGCACGCGGCGATGAGGAGCTCGAAGCCGCGTCCGCCGGCGTCGACCACGCCCGCGTCACGCAGGACAGGGAGGAGATCGGGGGTGCTGGCGACGGCAGCCCGCGCCGCGGTGGCGGCGCGCTCGAGGAGATCGGACAGCGTGGCCTCGCCGCCTTCGTACGCGTGCTCCGCTGCTTCGGTGGCGCTGCGCACCACGGTGAGGATGGTGCCCTCGACCGGGCGCAGCACCGCCTCGTAGGCGGCGTCGGTGGCGCGGCGTAGCCCGGCGACGAGGTCGCCGCCCGCCACGGTGTCGAGCGGAGCGAAGGTGTCGGCCAGCCCGCGCAGGATCTGCGAGAGGATCACGCCAGAGTTGCCACGGGCACCCATCAGCGAACCGTGCTTGATGGCTGCGCACACCTCCGCCATGCTGAAGTCGGCAATGTCGGCATCGCCGCCGGGGAGCTCCCCCACGACCGACTCGAGCGTCAGCGCCATGTTGGTGCCGGTGTCGCCGTCGGGCACGGGATACACGTTGAGCCGGTTCAGCTCGTCCTGATGCGCGCGCAGCGCGTCGCGGTACGTGGACACGATGCGGCGCAGGTCGGCCGGTGCCAGTGCCTGCAGGACCCCCACGGCTGGGATGGTATCGCCCTGGCTGGTACCCTTCACCGCCCACCAAGTCTGAGGTTTTGATCAATGGCGTCCGTCTGCGAAGTCTGCGGCAAGAAGCCGCAGTTCGGGAAGCAACTCAGCCACTCGCACCGCCGAACCAACCGTCGTTGGAACCCCAACGTGCAACGTGTCCGCGCGATCGTGAACGGCGCCCCGCGCCGGCTCCACGTGTGCACCTCCTGCCTGAAGGCAGGCAAGGTGCAGAAGCCCTAACGCATGCAGGGCGTCGTGCGCATCTACGACCCGCAGTCGGGCGAAGGCATCGTCGTGCGCGACACCGATCGCGCCGAGGTGGTGCTCGCCGCCGACGCGCTCGACGGTTCCATCTTCCGCATGTTGCGCCAGGGCCAGCGCATCAACTTCGAGGTCGACGCCGACGGACGCGCCACCACGGTGCGCATCGGGTCCGAGCCCGACATGGGTCTCCCCAGCGCACAGGTCTGAGCGGGCGCTCGAGCGCCACCGAGTTCCCTTGCGCTTCTAGGCCCTCGGTACACTCGGTTTCGTGGACGCACCTACGAAAAATCAGCGCCTGCTCGACTGGGTCGGCGAGATGGTCGAGCTGCTGGAGCCCGCCTCCATTCACTGGTTCGACGGCTCCGACGCCGAGCGTGAGGCGCTCTCCGCGCAGCTCGTCGACGCTGGCACGTTCGTGCAGCTCGACCCGGAGAAGCGGCCCGGCTCGTACTGGGCGCACACGGACCCCAGCGACGTCGCACGCGTCGAGGACCGCACCTTCATCTGCTCCGAGCGCGAGGTCGACGCCGGTCCCACCAACAACTGGCGCGAGCCCGCTGAGATGCGCAACATGCTCGACAAGCTCTTCCGCGGCTCGATGCGCGGCCGCACCATGTACGTGGTGCCGTTCAGCATGGGCCCGCTCGGCTCGCCGCTGTCGTACATCGGCGTCGAGATCACGGACTCGCCGTACGTCGCGGTGAGCATGGGCGTGATGACGCGCGCCGGCCAAGGCGCGCTCGACGTGCTCGGCGTCGACGGCGACTTCGTGCCGTGCGTGCACTCGCTCGGCGCCCCCCTCGCTCCCGGCGAGGCCGACGTGGCGTGGCCGTGCAACCCCGACGAGAAGTGGATCGTGCACTTCCCCGAGACCCGTGAGATCTGGTCGTACGGCTCGGGCTACGGCGGCAACGCGCTCCTCGGCAAGAAGTGCTTCGCGCTGCGCATCGCATCGGTCATCGCGCGCGATGAAGGCTGGCTCGCCGAGCACATGCTCGTGCTCAAGCTCACGAGCCCCACCGGCTCGGAGCGCTAC